>NZ_CALUXO010000051.1 GCF_944324745.1 uncultured Thomasclavelia sp.
GAAAATGATGATGATTTCTATTTTCGCTGGGCCGTTAAAAAAACCGGGCCTGGCAAAGTTGAACATCAAGTTAAGATCATTGATAAAGAAAATGATGATTTAGTTGAAGAAACCCATGTCCAGCAGACTTATCCAGTTGAAGTATATCTTGATTTATTAAAACAGGCTGGATTTAATGACGTTGAATATTACGGTGAATTTGAAGATTATAAGATTGAAAGTCCAAGAGTTATATTTGTCTGTATCAAAAAACGGGAGGTAACAAAATGATTGGAATAATTGGAGCTATGGAAGAAGAAGTAGCTGCTTTAAAAGAGCATATGAAGACCAGTGATACTAAAAAAATTCTAGATTGTACTTTTTATCATGGTTATATTGATGAAGATGAAGTTGTACTTTTACAAGGTGGTATCGGTAAAGTAAATGCAGCAATTTGTACAACGTTACTATTAACTAATTATCAAATTGAATATGTTATTAATATTGGTTCGGCTGGGGGACTATCATTAATGCAAAATGTTGGTGATATCGTTATTTCTAAGGAAGTTTGTCAACATGATTTTGATATTACTGCTTTTAAAAATCGAGTTATTGGTGAGGTACCTGGTTTACCACCAAAAATTCCAGCCGATCAGGAACTAGTAACTTTAGCCCAAAAAAGTTTAGAAAAATTACAAATAAATAATGAAATTGGTTTAATCGTTTCTGGTGATCAGTTTATTGATAATCAGGAAATTGTTGATAAAATTAAAAATAATTTTCCTGATGCGAAATGTGCTGAAATGGAAGCTGCTGCTATCGGTCAAACATGTTATAAATTCAATGTCCCATTCATTATTACCAGATCATTGAGCGATGTTTATGGAAAAGGTGATTCATCAGTGCAATTTGATGAATTTTTAGCTAAAGCATCGAAAGCTTCAGCTGATTTATGCTTGTCAATTATCAAAGAAAAGAGAAATTCTCATGTCTAAAATTGAATTACTGGCTCCAGCCGGCAGTTATGAGGCTCTTGTAGCTGCCGTAGAAAACGGAGCTGATGCCATCTACTTAGGTGGTAATGAATTTAGCGCCCGGGCTTTTGCCACAAATTTTAATCGTGATGAATTAAAACAGGCAGTTGCTTATAGTCATCTTCGAAATGTAAAAATTTATGTTACGATTAATACTTTATACGAAGATAATCAATTTAAACAATTACATGATTATCTTTTGTTTTTGTTGAATATTAATGTTGATGCCTTAATTATTCAAGATATGGGATTGGTCAACTATATTCAAACTTATTTTCCAGAATTTGAAATTCATTTATCGACGCAAACTAGCATTCGTAATTTAGCTGGTGTTCAATATTTTGAAAATAGAAAAATAAGTCGGGTTGTCTTAGCCCGAGAAAATACATTAGAAGAAATAAAAAAAATTTGCCAGCATACCGATCTAGAAATTGAGGTCTTTGTTCATGGTGCTTTATGTATGTCTTATTCAGGGCAATGTTTGATGTCATCAATGATTGCTAAACGTAGTGGTAATAAAGGAGCTTGTGGGCAGCCATGTCGGCTAGCATATCAATTAGAAAAGGATGATCAAATTCTTAACGAAAAACCAGCATATTTATTATCACCTAAAGATTTATGCACTATTGAACATATTGGTGATCTAATTGAGGCCGGAGTAACTTCTTTTAAAATTGAAGGAAGGATGAAACGACCTGAATATGTAGCTGTTGTTGTTAAAAACTATCGTCAGGCGATTGATGAATATTTATCAAAGCATACTATATCAAATCAAGATCAATCAATTTTAGAAATGAAGAAAATGTTTAACCGTGGTTTTACTAATGGCTATATTTTTAATGATCAAAATTTTATGGCCAAAGATTTTCCTGGCAATCGTGGTCTTGAAGTAGGTAAGGTGGTTAGTTATGATCAAAAAAGAAAACGTATCAAAATCAAGCTTGCAGCTACTCTTAAACAAGGAGATCGCATCTTTTTTCCATCAATCGAATTAACGAGAACAATTACAAAGTTATATTTTAAGGGAAAATTAGTTAATCAAGCTGGTAATGGTGATCTTGTAGAAATTGAATTAAAATCACCAATTAAATCTGATGAGAAAATTTATAAAGTAATCGATAGTGATTTAATTAATCAGGCTCAAAACAGTTATCAAAATTCTCATGTAAAAAATAATATTGCTATAACTTTCAATGGTCAAATTAACCAGAATCCAACTTTGACAGTAACATGTCGAGATGTTGAAGTCACTGTTACTTCTAATCAACCAGTTGTTAAAGCTAACAATCAACCATTAGATAAAGAGCGTATTAGGCAACAATTAACTAAACTGGGTAATACACCATTTACTAGTAATTCAGTCACAATTAATTTTAGTGATAATGCATTTTTTTCAATCAAAGAATTAAACTCAATGCGACGAGAAGCAGTACAACAATTAGAAATTGAACTAACTAAAAATCAAAATTATACTCGTCCATTACCTGATAAACCAACTTACCATCTTTTTAAAACGATTAAAGGGATAGATGTTCGAGTATATAATCTAGAGCAACTAGAATCATTAATTGCTGAAGATATTCATCGCTTTTATTTTCCATTAAATCATCAATTTAAACAGGCTTATATGCTAGCTAAACAATACCATAAACATCTGGTACCTTTTACAGGCTTTTTAGCTGAAAATAGAGATTTAATCAAATTTAAACATAGTGATTTATATCCGGAAATTGATCAAATCTTGGTTGGAGATTTTGGCGCATTAAATACCTTTGCTAATAAACAGTGTCTTTTAGATTTTAATTTTAATTTGTATAACAGTTATGCCTTTGATTATTTCAAAAATCATTCATGTGTCTTATCATTAGAAATGAGTAAAAAAATGATCAATGATTTAAAAAATGTACAACAAGAATTAATTTTAACAGTATATGGTAAAAGTATTAATATGCATTTAAAACATTGTATTATTAGTGATTATTATTTCAATTGTCAAAAAGATCATTGTAATCTTTGTCATCATGGTAATTACAGTTTAGTTGATCGTAAGGGGGAACATTTTACGATCTTAACTGACGATAACTGTAATAACTTATTATTTAATAGTCATTACTTATATTTGGAAAATATTAGTGATGTTGATTGTGATTATGTTCTTTTATCTTTTAGCGATGAGTCTGGTCAACAATGCCTTAAAGTATTCAACGATTATAAAAATAATATTCTACAAAATAAAACACGTAAAAATATCATTAAAGATAAAATTACAAATGGTTATTTTAATGACTAATCAAAAGATCCTGACAAATTGTTGTTAGGATCTTATTTTAATTAATTCGACAAATTTCTAAATTATCAGATAAACCAGTAGGAAACATCTACCTAAATTCGTAAAAGTAATTTACTAAAATACTAAATAGTTTAGTAAGTTTCAAATAATTATTGCAACAAATTATTGAAAATGCTAAAATTTATTTAGTGGAGGTAAAAAAGATGATTGATAAGGATTTAGCAGCACGGCTTAAAGCTTATCGTAATTTCAAGCATTTAACTCAAAAAGAAGTGGCCGCATATTTAAAAGTTCCGCATTCTGCAATATCAGATATTGAAAACGGAAAAAGAGATATTACTGTTAGTGAATTAAGAATTTTTTCAAATTTATATGGTCGCAGTGTTGAAGAGATAATGAGTGGTAAGAAATACGATTATTATAATATTGCCAATATCGCCCGTCTTTTAACTGAATTACCTGATGAAGATTTAAAAGAAATAATGTTTATGATTGAATATAAAAGAAAACGTAATGAAACTAAGAAAAAATAATCAATTTTATATTTATTGAAATAGAAGCAGGGGATTCGTTAAGATTTAAAACAAAAAGAATTTGTTTTATCAAGAAAAAGAACTAGGAAAACTAGTTCTTTTTCATTAATCAATTAATTTTAAATAACGGAAAGCATTATATAAGCCATCATCATTAACATCAGTCGTTATATAATCAGCGGCTTCCTTAATTTCTTTACCACCATTACCCATAGCAACATTAAAAGCACAACATTCAAACATTGATAGATCAATTTTAGCATCACCAAAAGCAATTGTATCTTTACTATCAGCTTTTAGATAATCTAATAATACTTCAATGGCATGACGTTTAGTAATACCAGCAGGACCTAAATCACCATATAAAGCAACTTCACCTTTACCGCCCCATGTATTAGCAATTAAATGAGGAAATTCTTTTTTGGAATCTAAATGATCTTGATATGAGCTTAAAATAAAACTTATTTTATTAACATCATCCCGATACAAATCTTCACCTTGAAGATGGATAAATCCATCAATAAAACGCTTTGATGATTCTTTAGCATGTGCTAAATCAGCTCCTTTTCCTTGAGCATATTTTACCATTGTTTCTGGTCCTTGTTCATACATATAGTCATTACAATACATACCACTATTAGCTTCAAGATAGAAACCTAGATGTCGTTCATTACACCAGTCGACAATATGTTTAACATCTTCTTTTGATAAACCCTGATGCATAACGACTTTTCCATGATCTTCCACATATGCTCCATTACCACCGATCATTCCATCAAGTTCACATAAATTCCGTTGTTCAATTTCTGCTTTAGAACATCCAGTACAAATATAAACTTTGTGACCATTTGCTCTAGCCATATCAACTGCTTTAGCAGCCGAAGCTGGTAATTTAGCATCATAATCAATTAGTGTTCCATCAACATCTAAAAAAACAATTTTACCCATAAATATATCTCCTTTGGTTAATCATTATTATTTATATTATAACATGAAAAAATAAAGTTTCTTTATTTATTTTTAGTTTGATAGTTATCTAATAATTGTTTAAATTCTTCTAAATAAATTTTACCATCATTTAAGACTAGCTCTGTACACTCTTCATGGGTTTCATGATTATAATATGCGACATTAACACCATGATCATCAAGTGTAACAATTGCATATGTGCCAAAACCATAGGAACCTCGATTGATCATGACACTGCCAGGATTAATTATATATTTAGAATTAATAATTGATAATGATGGAACATGGGTATGTCCATGAAAACAAATATCAATATTATTATCTACCATATAATCATAAAGAGTCTGATCACCACGATAAACATCATAATAGTGTCCATGAACGATTAAGCAATGATAATTTCCAGCTGCAAATCTTATTTCCAAAGGAAAATTAGCATTATCATGATTACCTTTAACAACATAATATTTATTTAATAATGGATCTTCTTTTTCTAAAGATGAGTCACCACAATGAACATAATAATCCATATTGGGATATTTATCGGTGATCTTTTTAAATAATTCATTTTGAAGATGCGTATCACTTAAAACTAATAATTTCATTAACATTCACATTCCTTTCTAAACTTAAACAGCAGTTATTTTAATCATAACACTTTAAATAACGAAAACAAAATAATAAATTTTTAATTTTTTTGCCGTTAAAATTATAAAAGATTTAATCGATAAAATTTGTTTTTTTTATCTTTAAACAACGCAAAAAATAGGGGAAAAGAAACAAGAAAGTGTTTACATTCTTGGCTATTCGGTGTAAAATTAGTTTAGGTTGAAAAAAAGGAGTGTATATAATTATGAAAACTATTTTATTAGTATGTTCAGCAGGTATGTCTACTAGTTTACTAGTAACAAAAATGGAAGGGGCTGCAAAAGAAGCTGGAGTTGAATGCAAAATTTTCGCATTACCATTCTCTGATGCACCTAGAGTATTAGAAGAAGTTGATTGCATTTTACTTGGCCCACAAGTAAGATTCCAAAAAGCTGCAATCGAAAAATTAGCTGCAGGTCGTAAAGCTGGTCCTATCCCTGTAGACGTAATCGATATGAGAGATTATGGTACAATGAACGGTAAAGCAGTATTTGAATCTGCAATGAAATTAATTGGATAATGATAAAAAAAGGTATTTTAAGATACCTTTTATAATATTGAAGTAATAAAAGGAGATAAAAATATGGCAACAAGAATTATGTTAGTGTGTGCTGCAGGTATGTCTACTAGTTTATTAGTAACTAAAATGGAAGTTGCAGCTAAAGAAGCTGGTGAAGATGTTGAAATCTTTGCATTACCTTTATCTGAAGGTGAAAAAATTATCGATACAGTAGATTGTGTTTTACTTGGCCCACAAGTAAGATATGCCAAAAAAGAAGTTGAAAAATTAGTAAAAGAAACTGGAAAAGATATTCCATTCGATGTAATCGAAATGAAAGATTACGGTATGATGAATGGTAAAGCTGTATACGAATTTGCTAAAAAATTAATGGGTAAATAATTCAAAATGGGTAATAACTACCCATTTTTATTTTGCATTTCTATAATTAGGGTTTTATAATAATAATTACTATGATATAATAACCTAAAAATTAGGAGGTAATTGATTAATGCAAAAGGGAATTATTACTGTTGTTGGAAAGGATCAGGTAGGAATTATTGCCAAGGTTTGTACATTTTTAGCCGAAAAAGAAGTCAATATTTTAGACATTTCACAAACAATAATTCAAGGTTATTTTAATATGATGATGATCGTTGAATTAACTTCTATTATTGATAAATTTGGCGCTGTCTGTGATGAATTAGATAAATTAGGTAATGAAATTGGTGTTAATATCAAGTTACAACATGAAGATATTTTCAATAAAATGCACCGGATTTAAGGAGATGGAAGATGATAAATTTATTTGAAGTTGCCGAAACTAATAAAATGATTGAACAGGAAAATCTTGATGTTCGAACTATTACCTTAGGAATCAGTTTATTAGATTGTATGGATAAAGATGTTGATGTAGTATGCGAAAATATCTATAAGAAAATTACCACTGTAGCCAAGAATTTGGTAGCTACTGGTGAACAGATCGAAATGAAATATGGTATTCCAATTGTAAATAAACGAATTTCAGTTACACCAATTGGATTTATCGGTGCTAACTCATGTAAAACAACGGCTGATTTTGTTAAAATTGCTAAAACATTAGATAAATGCGCTCAAGAAACCGGTGTTAATTTTATCGGTGGTTACAGTGCTATTGTTTCTAAAGGAATGACTAAAGCTGAAGAGTTATTAATTCGTTCGATACCTGAAGCAATGAAAGTAACTAATAATGTTTGTAGTTCGGTCAATGTTGGTTCAACTAAAACCGGGATCAATATGGATGCTGTAAAGTTAATGGGCGAAATAATTCATGATACTGCTGACTTAACTAAAGAAAATGATTCAATCGGTTGTGCTAAACTAGTAGTATTATGTAATGCTCCTGATGATAATCCATTTATGGCTGGAGCTTTCCATGGTGTCAGTGAAGCTGATGCAATTATCAATGTTGGTGTAAGTGGCCCAGGGGTTGTTAAAACTGCTATTAATAGCGCTAAAGGAAAAGATTTTGGTGAGTTATGTGAAATTATTAAGAAAACGGCTTTTAAAATTACTCGTGTTGGTCAATTAGTAGCCTTAGAAGCTTCAAAAGCTTTAAATGTTCCATTTGGTATTATTGATTTATCATTAGCACCAACTCCAGCAATTGGTGATAGTATTGCTGATTGTTTAGAGGGAATGGGATTAGAAAGTGTAGGAGCTCCGGGTACTACTGCAGCACTTGCTATTTTAAATGATCAAGTAAAAAAAGGTGGTGTCATGGCCTCTAGTTATGTTGGTGGTTTAAGTGGTGCCTTTATTCCAGTTAGTGAAGATCAAGGAATGATCAATGCGGTGAATCGTGGCGCTTTAACACTAGAAAAACTTGAATCAATGACTTGTGTTTGCTCAGTGGGACTTGATATGATTGCTATTCCAGGAAAAACTTCTTCAGCGACTATTTCGGGTATAATTGCTGATGAAATGGCCATTGGAATGATTAATCAAAAAACTACTGCTGTTAGAATTATTCCGGTAATTGGAAAAGATGTTGGTGAAGTAGTTGAATTTGGAGGATTATTAGGATATGCTCCAATAATGCCAGTTAATCAATTTAACTGTGATGAATTTATTAATCGTGGTGGTCGTATTCCAGCACCAATTCATAGTTTTAAAAATTAAAAGACGAACTTTCGTCTTTTTAATTGTTTTGAAAGGAGAAATATCATGGATGAATTAATAGTATTTAGTCCATTTTATCAAGATCAGGAAATTGAATCTTGTTTTAAAATGTATAATGAAATTATAACTGGTAATCTTAATAATAGTAATCGTTTCGTATCTTTATTAATTAGATTAGCTGAACAATATAATCTTTATGATAATTTATTTAATAGTTTATTAACTTATTTATTAATCAATAATGAAAATTCTTTTACTTTAGCGTTAGAAAGAAAAAAAACAATAGCTGATAATTTAAAAACGATCGTATTAAACGATTTTGAAACTATTTTTAAAATGTTTAATACTGATTTTTCAATGTTATCGCCAATGCAAAGAGATTTAATTAATAACTTTACACCATCAAAACCAGTTATTAATCAAGAGTTATTTGAAGTAACTAGTACATTACAAAATCAATTAACTAAATGTTTAGATTTAACATCATTTTATAATATATTAGAAAAATTCTTTTTAACTTATGGAGTCGGTAAGTTTGGTTTAAATAAAGCGTTTCGTTATGAAGATCATCAGATTGTTCCAATCATCCATATTGGTAACGGTCGTTTAGAACAATTAATTGGTTATGAAACTCAAAAACAGACATTAAGAAATAATACTGAAGCATTTTTAGCTGGTAAAAAAGCCAATAATGTGTTGTTATATGGTGATAGTGGTACGGGCAAATCAAGCAGCATTAAAGCTCTATTAAATGAATACTATAAAGATGGTTTAAGAATGATCGAAGTCTATAAACATCAGTTTATTGATTTACCTAAAATCATTCAACAGCTTCAATCACGAAACTATAAATTTGTCTTATTTATGGATGACTTATCTTTTGAAGAATTTGAAGTGGAGTATAAATATTTAAAAGCGGTGATTGAAGGAGGCTTAGAGAAAAAGCCAGATAATATTTTAATTTATGCAACAAGTAATCGCCGTCATATTGTTAAACAAACATGGAGTGAAAGACAAGATCAAGATGAAATTAATATCAATGATGCTAAGCAAGAAAAAACATCGCTAAGTTCACGTTTTGGAGTTAAAATTCTTTATATGCATCCAGATCGCATCAATTATTTAAATATCATTGATGGTTTAGCAAAACAATATAATTTAAAAATGGATAAAGAAGAATTACACCAAAAAGCTTTAACTTGGGAAATTCGTCACGGTGGTTTTTCAGGACGTACTGCTAAACAATTCATCAACGCGATGTTAGGAAAATAGAGTAGGAGATTTATGAAAAAATTACAAATTACAGATTACAAACAAATAAAAAAATATTTGGATGATGCTGATTATGAAGGTTATAATTCTAATTTTGTAACTATGATGATGTGGGATCATGAATATGAAATTTATTATGAAATAAAAGAAAATTATTTAATCATGTTACATACATATCTAAATGAACACTTCTTTTCTATGCCTTTTTGCAAAGAAGAATATTATCAAGAAGCTGTTGAATATATGATGGATTATGCTCAAAAACATAATTTCCCATTTAGAATCGATTTAGCTGTAAATAAATTTACTGACTATATAAAAAATATATATGGTGATCGTTTCTTATATTTACACAATGAAGATAATGATGATTATATTTATGAAAAAAGGGCTTTAGAGACATTATCTGGTAAAAAAATGCAAAAAAGAAGAAACCATTTTAATGCTTTTATTAAAGAATATCCTGATTATGTTTATAAAGAAATTGAAGATGAAGATATTGATAATGTTTTAAATTGTTTAAAACGCTGGGATGTTGATCATCGCCATGAACAGAGTGTCATTTCAGAATTTATTGGTATTGTCTATTTATTAGTTCATCGCCATGAATTAAATATCAAAACTGGTTGTATTTATCTTAATAACCAATTAGAAGCATTTATCATTGGTTCTCCATTAAAACATAAAACTATTCAGATTCATGTTGAAAAAGCCAATAAAGATATTCGAGGTCTCTATGTGGCAATTGGAAAATTTTTCTTAGAAAATAATTATCCTGATTATGAATTAGTTAATCGTGAAGAAGATATGGGACTAGAATCTTTAAGACGAGCTAAAAGAATGTTACATCCAGTTAAGATGTTAGAAAAATATACGATCGTTTTAAATAAGCAAAGTATTCGTCAAGCTAAGCGAAGAGATCTAGTGGATGTTATTAAGCTATGGCAAAATAACTTTGATGATGAAGATGTAGCTTCTAGTAGATTTTATTTTGAAAAATGCTATCGAGAAGAAAATACTTATCTTTTAATTAACAATGATGTTTTAGTTTCGATGTTACAAATTGTTCCATATACTTTAGTTTTTGATTCTCAAGAAACACCAGCATATTTTATTTTAGGAGTAGCTACTAATAAGAATTATCAAAAACAAGGTTTAATGAAAAAACTAATGAACTATGTACTATCATTACCAAAATACCAAAATCAAAAAATCTTATTGCAGGCATATCATCCAGAAATATATTATGGCTTTGGTTTTAAAGAAGATTATTTTCATAAATCAACAAAAATTGATCAGGAAAAATATCATCAAGAAAAACTAAAAACCATTGAAGATTACGATTATGCTAAATCATTAAGTTTATATGAAGAATTCACCAAAGATTTTAATGGTTATCGTAAAAGAAATTTGGATTATTACAAAGATTATTTAATTGCTCGCTGCACTGCCTATAAAGATGAATTAAAAATCTTTTATGATAATACTAAAGCGGTTGGTTATGTAATATATCATGAAGATGATAAACAAATTAAAGTAGGTGAGTTGATTTATTTGACGGGTTATCTAGATAGAATTATTAGTACTTTAGTCAATTTAGACAAAGAGTTAATTGTTGAAAGTGATCTAAAAACTGAATTAATTGGTGAAACAACTGATATTACAACTATGATGACAAATTTCTTGAAAAATAATCATCAAGATAATAATTTATATATCAACGAGTCTCTCTAAAATAATTTTTTATTGACTAACTGCCAATCACATTATAAAATAAATACGTTTTAGAGGAGGTTAGTTGATGGACTATAAAGATCGTGAATTACATGAAGAATGTGGTGTTTTTGCCGTTTGTGGTTATGAAAACGCTGCTGCAATGTGTTATTATGGATTACATTCTTTACAACATCGTGGACAAGAAGCTGCTGGTATTATCGTAAAGAATAAAGAAGCTTTATCAATTCAAAAAGGAGAGGGACTAGTAACCGAAGTTTTTGATCAAGATAAAATTGCTAAAATGACAGGTGACTACGCTATTGGTCATGTTCGTTATTCAACTGCTGGTGGTGGTGGTATTGCTAATGTGCAACCATTATTATTTAGAACTTTGCGGGGATCATTAGGCATTGCTCATAATGGAAATATTGTTAATGCCAATATCTTAAAAAAGGAATTGGAAGAAAAAGGAAGTATTTTCTCTAGTACTTCAGATACTGAAATACTAGGTCATCTAATTATGCGAGAAGAAGGTCATATGATTGATCGAATTTGTAATTCCTTAAATAAATTGGATGGTGCTTTTGCCTTTTTGATTTTAATCGAAAATGCTCTATATGTTGCTAGAGATAAATATGGTTTACGACCAATTTCAATGGGTCAATTGCCTAATGGAGCTTATGTCTTTTCTTCAGAGACTTGTGCTTTTGAGGTAGTTGGTGCTAAATTTATCCGCGACTTAGAGCCAGGTGAAATTGTTAGAGTAAAAAACGGAACTATCAAATCAAAATTGTATACAAATGATGTTGTCGATAAAATCTGTGCGATGGAATATATTTATTTTTCTCGTCCTGATAGTAATTTAGATGGAATCAATGTTCATACAACTAGAAAATTAGCAGGACGCCAATTATTTAAAGAATCGCCAGTTGCAGCTGACTTAGTTATTGGTGTACCTGATTCCTCAATTTCTGCTGCAATTGGATATGCTGAAGCGGCAGGGATTCCATATGAAATGGGATTAATAAAAAATAAATATGTTGGTAGAACTTTTATTCAACCAACTCAAGAAATGCGTGAACAAGGGGTACGAATGAAATTATCAGCCGTATCTTCTATTGTTAAAGATAAACGAGTAATCATGATTGATGATTCAATTGTTAGAGGAACAACATCAAAACGTATCGTTCGTTTATTAAAAGAAGCTGGTGCTAAAGAAGTCCATGTCAGAATTGCTTCTCCAGCTATTAAATATCCATGTTTTTATGGAGTTGATATGTCAACAATGGATGAACTAATTTCAAATCGTTTAAATGTTGATGAATTATGTAAATATATTGAAGCTGATTCATTAGCCTTTATTAGTGAAAAAGGAATTGAAAAATCAATTCACTTTGATCCAGAAAAACATAAATGTGGTTTATGTTTAGCATGTTTTAATGGTAATTATGTTACTGATATCTATGATGCTTTTGAACATGATAAAGAAAAAAAGGGAAAAATATAAGCTAGTAAGAGTTATTCTTACTAGCCTTTTTATTGATGATTGTAAAATATTGATATATTATCAACTTCGCATAATGTATATTATGAAATTTTTATAGTAAAAAAGATGCTGTTTTAGCATCTTTAAATTACATTAATAAATGCAACAGTATTTAAAACTAAAAAGAAACAACCAACGATAATTAAATAAATGAACAATTTAATTGATGAATTCTTTTTATAATTATTGTATAAAGCTAAAATAGCACAAATTATTAAGGCTATTGCTATTAAATAAAATAAGATAATACTAATTGTTGTTTTAGTTAATAAACCCATAGCTAGTAAAAATGTTGCAATTCCATAAGCTAATATAGACATCACAATTAGTTTTTTTATTTGTTCTTGTTCCATCATTGCTCCTTAAATAATATTATTTAAAATTGATTTACCAATCACTGGTAAAGCAACATTAAAATTATCGGCAATAGTTGCACCAATAACCGCAAAAGAATTCATTGGTGGCATGAATCGTGGTTGTATTAATTCTTTAGAATAAATAATCAACGGAACTTGTTCTCGCGTATGATCAGTTCCTTTATATGTAGGATCATTTCCATGATCAGCAGTAATCATTAATAAATCATCTGGCTGCAAATATTTCATTAATTCACCAAGTTGTTGATCAAATTCTACAATTGCTTTCCCATATCCTTCAGGATTACGACGATGACCATAAACAGCATCAAAGTCAACTAGATTAACAAAGCATAATCCTGTGAAGTTAGTTTTGGCTAATTCAATTGTTTTTTCCATTCCGTCCTTATTACTTACGGTCTTGATCCCTTTTGTAATTCCTTGATTGACGAAAATATCTGGTATTTTACCGACACCAATAACATCAAAATTATTTTCTTTTAAAGTATCTAAAACAGTTTTATCAAATGGAGCTAATGCTAAATCATGACGATTAGCCGTTCTAACAAACTCCCCTGCTTCATTTTTTATAAAAGGTCGAGCAATAACTCTCCCTACTTTCCAGCGATCATCCATGGCAATTTCACGAGCGATTTGGCATGCTTGATATAATTCTTCCAAAGGAATGATATCTTCGTTAGCTGCTACCTGAAAAACGGAATCAGCTGATGTATAAACGATCCAATCACCAGTGTTAATTTGATGTTGACCATATTGCTTGATAATTTCAGTTCCACTGGCAGCAATATTACCAACACATTTACGACCTGTCTTTTGTTCAAATAACTGAATAAATTCATCAGGAAAGCCAGTTTCAGTAAAGGTAATAAATGGTTTTTCAGTTTTTAAACCCATCATTTCCCAATGCCCAGTCATCGTGTCTTTACCATTAGAAATCTCATTTAAAGCCATGCTATAACCTAATTGCAGATGAAGTTGATGAATTCCTTTAAAATCACCTAGATTTCCTAAACCTAATCCTTCTAAATTAGGCAAGTCAAGGCCCCCGCATTTTTCACATATATGTTTTAAGGTATTGGCACCATAGTCATCATATAATGAAGCATCGTAGGCATTACCAATCCCTAAAGAATCACAAACTATTAAGAAAACTCGATTATATCTCATTGTAACCTCCATAATGTATGTCGTAATTATCATTTTTAGTATATCATTAATAACTAAAAATTACTACTAACTTACTTATTATATTTTTTCATTCTTGGATGAAACTGCTGATATTCCTGTTTGATTTTTTGATTTGAAATATGAGTGTAAATAGTGGTTGTGGCAATATCGCTATGACCTAATAATTCTTGTATCGAGCGTAAATCAGCCCCATTTTCTAATAAATGCGTGGCAAATGTATGTCGAAGTGTATGTGGTGAAATATGCTTAGTAATCGAAGTTGTTTCACATAAATTTTGCAAGATTGTATAAAATTCCTGTCGACTAAGTTTATTACCATGTTGATTTAAAAATAAGAGATTATCATGATAAACGTTAAGTTTTTCACGATATTGATTAATATAGCAGCTCAATAGATCACCCACATAATCACTGATAGGCACTAATCTCTCTTTGTCCCCTTTGCCAATTACCTTAACAAAGCCCATTTTGATATTTAAATCACTCAATTTTATTGATAGCAATTCAGAAACTCGCATCCCAGTAGCATAAAGGAGTTCTACTAAACAACGGTTTCGAGCACTGACAGCATCAGTTATTTCAATACTTTCTAATAATTCTCTCATTTCAGCCACTGATAAAACTGCAGGAAGTTTCTTTTCTTTTTTGGGGAGTGTAAAACTACTCATTAAATTAGTCGAAACTATTTTTTCTTTAACTAGAAAAATATAAAACATCCGTAAAGAAATCATTTTTCTTGAAATTGAGTTAGTACTGTTAGTTTTATCAAGTTCTTTTAAATATAAACGGATATGTTCTTTTTCAATTTCAGCAACTTGATTAATATCAAAACGTTCAATAATGAAATTGCTAAAGGCTACTAAATCTCTAATATAAGCGGCAATTGTATTTTTAGATAACCCCTTTTCAACGATCAGATATTGTTTATACTCTTTTAAAGCATCCAGTAATGTCATAGTATTTCATCCCTGCCTTTAGTAAATATTATAGCATTTTTTGATAATTAATTCATTAAACTAGATATACTTTAAAAGCCATTGATAAACTTACAATAATCAAAATAATAATAATATAATCTAAAATATAGTTAATTATTTTACGACTGTTAAATACTTCAGTTGTCAAAAAGGAAATAGTAAAACAATTTAGTGATAATCGAATAGAGATTATTGAAATTATATAAATTAGAATTAATTCTAAAAATAGCTGTGGAAAATATCCTAAAAATAACATAGATGAATTAAAATCATTTAAAGTAAAATAAAAAATAGTCGCAATCGTGATTTGCATTCCTTTAGTAAAAATAACAAAACTATTTAAGATTATACCTAAAAAACTAGTCGAAATAACTAGTGATAAAAATATGTAAAGACCCGTGATTGTTAAATATAGGTTATAATTATTAGTAGTTTGATTATCATGGCCAAAAAAAAGGTATTGGGCAATATCAATAATTTTAGGATTTCCGTAAAAATAAAAAAGTATTCCAAATAATATTCCACAAACAAAAAGAATAGTTGTAAAGATATTGATCAATAGTTTCTCGTTTCTATATACTTTATTTAAAATACTCATAAGTGTACCTCCGTTTATACAACTTATGAGTATTTTTATTTTTTATGCTTTTATTTTAAATATTTCTTTTGTTTATCATTTGAAGCTATCGATGAAGCTTTCGTAACCATTGGTTGATCAAAAGTCTGATTAATTTTGGCTAGAATCTCATCGATGTCTTTATTTTTTATTTCTTTATCATCTTCATATTCAAAGATACTGATTTGCTCCTTTAGATCTTTTTTATTAATGGTATTATTCAAACTAATTCCCAGTAATCTAATTTTACGGCCATTATAATTGGCATCAAAAAGCATTTTTGCAGTAGATAAGATTGTTTCATAATCATTGATATATTTGTTTACCATTGTTTGTCTAGTAACACTTTCAAATCTAGTATATTTGATCGTTATCGAAATAGAATTAGAAACTAGATTGCGTTTAACAGCTCTTGAAGAAACTTGCTTAGCCAAGTTGCTTAATACTTCTTTTAAATAAACCTCATCATCGCTATCAGCTGGTAATGTTGTTGAATTTCCAACTGATTTTAGTTCATTATGTCCAAAATCAACTGGTGTTGTATCAATTCCATTAGCTTTGCGATAAACTAATAAAGCATTTTTCCCAATAACTTTTTTCAAATTATCATAATTTTGCCGTTTTGCTAGATCACCGATAGTATTAATGCCGACTTCGCGTAATTTTGGTTGGGTTTTTTTGCCAATTCCAAACATTTCTTTAATATCTAGCGGCCACATTAATTGCTGAATATTATTTCGGGTTAAAACGGTAATTCCCATGGGCTTTTTCATATCGCTAGCCATTTTGGCTAGAAACTTATTGGGGGCAATTCCGATAGAACATTTAAGATTTAATTGTTCTAAGACTTTATTTTGGATATTTTTTGCCAAAGTAATCGGATGAATTTTCTTTTCTTGAATTACATTAGTAACATCTAAATAACATTCATCAATGCTCGCAACTTCTAAGATTTCACTATAAGAGGCAATAATCGTGAAAAATTCATTAGACAACCGATGATATAAGTCAAAATCAGCTGGTAAAATGATTAAATGTTTACATAGCTGTTTTGCCTGAAACAACGGCATTGCTGAATGAATACCATACTTTCGGGCTTCATATGAAGCCGTAGTAATTATACTTCGTTTCGATTTACCAGAAATAACGATTGGTTTATTAGCTAATGATGGATTTCGTGCTACTTCAGCACTAGCATAAAAAGCATTTAAATCAATATGAAAAATAACCTGCAAACTCCCTCACCTCTTTTTTCTATTATACTAAAAATCCTGCTAAAATGAAATATAAGAAAGGATGCTCCTTTGAGCATCCAATAATTAATCTTGTTGTTCCATTTCTAACATCCAGTCAATGTATAATCCATAACCAGTCATTGGGTTGTTTCCAGATACATGCGTAACACAACCGATAATTTTATTATTTTGAATTATCGGTGAACCGCTCATTCCTTGAACAATTCCGTTGGCTTTTTTTAAAACTTCCTGATCTGTTACCGTAAACTCAATTCCTTTTTCCATTGCTGTATCTTGTTTATTTAATTTTGTAATCTCAATTTGACATTTAACAATTTCATTTCCTTGTAAAACTGTTAAAAAATATGCTTCTCCAAGTTTGATTTCTTCAATTGATGCTGTTTCCATCATTTCACGATTGGAAATATCGTAATTATAAGTTCCATAGAGACCAAATTGACTATGACTGTTTATACTACCTATTTCAACATTGGAAATGTCAGCAATTTTATTACCTGAAGAGCCAGATGCAGCTTTTTTAATACTAGTTACCTTACTTTCATATATGCTCCCGTCTTGTAATAAACTTTCACTATCTAGTTTTGAATCACTCATTGCATGACCTAGAGCGCCAAAAGTTTCAGATTCTGGATTATAATAAGTTAAAGTTCCGATTCCAGTTATTGAGTCTTTGACATATAAACCAGTTGAAAATTGCTGGTTTTCTAAAACTACTTGTAGATTTTGATGAAGGGTTTGCTCATCACGTTTAATTGTTAAGTCATAAACCATATCATCATTAGTTTCTTTAATAACTGAAGTTAGACTGGCGATACTATCAATGGTTTGATCTTCGATTGCAATAATTAAATCACCTATTTGAAAATCTTCATCCAATGGATTGTATCTTTGATTATTTACTTGAATATCATATCCACCAGTAATGACAACACCTTGGTAATCAAGTTCGATTCCAATTGAATCCCCACCTGGAATCAATGATATTGCCCATGCGGCAACCGGATTAGTTATTAAAACAACAATAATTAAAGAAAGGGTTAGCTTTTTAAAAAGCATAGCAACCTCCTTGTAGCTTAGCTACATTATAGTTTGGTTACTATGCTTGAATTTATTCACTATTTTGTTTTAGTTTACGAGCATGCTCGATTGATTCGCTAGATACTTCTTTACCTGAAATTAATTTAGCAATTTCATTAACACTTTGATCATAATTTAATTTGCTTACGGACACATTAGTATTATTATCTTGAACAATTTTTTTGATTAAATAATGGTGTTTAGCAAATGAAGCAACCTGAGCTAAATGAGTAATACATAAAACCTGATGACTTTTAGCAATCTGTTTCATTTTAGCACCAATACTTTCAGCAACTTTACCACTGACACCAGTATCAGCTTCATCAAAAATAATTGTTTCGATTGGACTGGTTGTTAATGATAAAATTTTAATTGCCAGCATGATTCGAGACAATTCACCACCAGAAGCAACTTTATTAAGTGGTTTTAAAGTTTGTCCATCATTAGTTGAAATTAAAAACTCAACTTTATCTTGACCGTTTAACTGGTAATCAATTTTTTCAAAATTTATTTTAAAAACTACTTTATCTAAATATAATGACTTTAACTGCTCCATAACCAATTTAACGAAGTTCTCAGCCTCTTTTTTTCTTAAGTCGGTTATTTGGTTAGCTAATTCTTTAACCTCGTCTAAAGCGATATTTAGCTGATTTTTGAGGTTGTTTAAATACGTTTCTCGATTGTTAAAAGCAGCAATCTTATTTTCCAGTTCTTCTTTAGCTGCATGGATACTTTCAATCGATGGACCATATTTTCTTTTTAAACGATTTAATTTGAACAATATTTCCTGAATTTCATTTAAACGATACTCATCGAAATCAACACTATTAAATTCATTAATGATTTGATCATCTAAATCCATTAAATTATAATATAAGTCATACATTTTTTCATAAGCATCTTGATAACCAGGATTATCACTTACAATTTCCAATTCACTTAAAGCATTATTTAAATTCGTTAATACCCCATAATCACCACTGATATATTGACGATAATTAGCAATTTTTTCTTTAATTTTTTCATATTCCTGTAATTGCTTTTTTTCGAAATCCAACTGTTCTTCATTAATTTCATCTAAATCCAAGTCATTGATCTCATCTAATTGACTTTGATAAAATTCTAATTGTTCATCACTTAATTCTTCATTCAAAGCCTTTTGATAATCACGATTAATATCCCGATAGGTCCGATATGCCAGGACATATTTTTGATGTAATGATTCTAATTTATCTCCAATAAAATGATCTAGAATATCTAGATGATTATTAGCATCAAATAAACTATGGGTTTCAAATTGAGAATGGATATCTATTAAATTAGACATAATATCTTGTAAAACCATCTTTGAAACATTGCGATAATTTATTTTAATTACCGCCCGATTATCACGATTGATAGCTTTTGATACCACTAGTTTGTCATCATATTCAATTCGATATTCTTTTAATTTATCAAAAATAGGCGAATTTTTATTGATCGTAAAAACACCTTCAATAAAACATTCATCACAGTTAGCTTTAATAAAACTAGTTTGACTACGATTACCGATCAATTGCCCAATAGCATCGATAATAATTGATTTACCAGCACCAGTTTCCCCAGTTAAAACAGTCATTGAATCACTGAATTCAACTCCTAGACGATCAATAATAGCAAAATTTTCAATGTAAATACTCTCTAGCATCTAATCACCTACCCTGTAAAACAATTATGAGCCTGCAAGATAACAGCATCGAAGTCAATATCATCATTCATTTGGCCATTTTTGACAAATAAGCCCAAAAATTCAATATTACCTTCGCCTCCAGTAATTGGTGAAAAAGTTAATTTTTCTAATTCAAAATTATTTTCTTTACCATATGCAACAACTTTTTCGATCACTTGACGATGAATTTCTGGATCTTTGATTATCCCTTTTTTACCAACTTGTTCTCGCCCAGCTTCAAATTGCGGTTTAATTAAAGCAACAACCTGATCATTATCTGCCAAGATATCTTTTAATGGTTTAAAAATATGCTTTAAAGAAATAAAAGACACATCAATACTAGCAAAACTAGGTAGACCATGATCAAACAATTCTTTAGTAGCATAACGGAAATTAGTTTTTTCTCTAACAATGACCCGAGGATCATTTCTAAGTTTCCAGACCAGCTGATTTGTCCCCACATCAACAGCATAAACTAGTTTGGCATGATTTTGCAAAGCACAATCAGTAAAACCACCCGTTGAACTGCCAATATCCACCATGATCTTATCATTCAAATCAAGATCAAATTCTTTGATAGCTTTTTCAAGTTTCAAACCACCACGAGATACATATGGTAATACATTTCCCTTAACATATAGTTTGGCATCAACCGGTATTTTCGTTCCTGGTTTATCAATAATATCATGTTCATCATGAACTATTCCAGCCATTATAGCTCGCTTAGCCTTTTCACGAGAATCAAAAAATCCTTGTTCTACTAATAAAACATCAATTCTTTCCTTTTTCATTAATTATCTCCTTAACTTTTAAATAAAAGCTATCCATATCCAATCCTTCATCTTTTAGTATTTGCCCTATTGTTCCCTGAGTTGAATAATGATCATCAACACCAAAACTATAAATAAATTTATTAATCTGATTTTGTGAATAATAATAAGCAATATTGCTCGCTAACGAATTTATTTTTAAATCAGTTTCATAAATAATTAATGGTTTATCATCAATAATCATCTCTAACATCTGATAATCCATCGGTTTGATAAATAAAGCATTGACAATTCTAAGTTTGATATCTTTATGGGCAAAGTACTCTTCAATCATTGTAACATTTTGACCATAACAAATAACGGTTGCATCATAATCAGTAATATCGTTGATTTCCCATTTACCTATTTCTAAAACGTCATCATCTCCAATTTCTAAATCTACTAAATCACCTTTAGGAATTCTTAAAACATATGGATGATCATGATACTTTAGATATGTATTAATAAACATTTTAGCATTGATACTATTGTTTGGAGTGCAAATTATTAAATTAGGCAATTGATTTAAAAACCCTAAATCAAACACCCCATGATGGGTAGGTCCATCTGCCCCAACAAAACCACAACGATCGACGCAAATTAAACAGCTTAGATCCATTCGGGCAATATCATGATTGACCTGGTCATAAGCTCGCTGTAAAAATGAAGAATAGACAGAAACAAATGGTTTTTTATTTGCTAATGATAAACCAGCTGTAAAAGTTAATGCATGCTCTTCAGCAATTCCAACATCAAAACTACGATCAGGATAGTGTTTAAATATTTGGTCTAACGCTGATCCATGAATCATTGCTGGAGTTATCGTAACTATATCTTTATCTCTAGCCATTTTCATTTCAATATAATCGGCAACCATTTTAGACCATGATTTTTTACCAGGATCAGGTGGGTTTTTAATCGTTCCATCTTTTATATTAAATGGAGCAATGCCATGCCATTTGCCTTCAATATCATTTTCAGCAAATTTATAACCTCGTCCTTTTTTAGTTACAATATGGACAACAACACTCGATTTAGCGTTTTTAGCAACATTCAAAACCCGAATCAAATCATCAAAATTATGACCATTAACTGGGCCTAAATAATCAACGCCAAAATCTTCAAAAATAGTATCATCAATTAAACCGTGCTTGATAAAATCTTTAACTCGTTTAGAAAAATTAAAAATCATCTGCCCAAATTTATTATGTGAGGTTAGATTTCGATAATCTTCTTTTAAATTATTATAAGTTCCACTAATTCTTACTGAAGATAAAAATTCTCCAAAACCCCCAATACTTTTACCAATAGCCATTTGATTATCATTTAAAATAATAATTACTTTATTATCAATAAATCCTAAATGATTTAAAGCTTCTAGCGATTCACCACCAACCATAGCAGCATCGCCAATAACTGGGATAATATGATAATTTTCACGATTTAAATCACGAGCAACTGCCATTCCAATAGCCCCACTTAAAGCAGTAGAAGAATGTCCTGCTTCAAAACAATCATGCTCGCTTTCACAACGCTTTTGAAATCCCGACATTCCTTGATACTGTCTCAAAGTTGGAAATTGACTAGCTCTTCCGGTCAATATTTTATGTACATAAGATTGATGTCCGACATCAAATAGGATCTTATCGGTAGGAGAATCAAATACATAATGTAAAGCAATCGTTAATTCAACTACTCCTAAATTACTAGATAGATGGCCTCCAGTTTGTGAAATGTTATCAATTAAAAATTGACGAATTTCTTCAGCTAGTTCATTTAATTGTCGAATATCCATCTCTTTTAAAAAAGAGGGATCTTTAATTTTTGTTAGATCCATTATTTCACTCTTTTCTGTAATTTCTCAATTATTCCTAAAATTAAACCATGGTTGATTCTAAGTGAATAAAGAAGTTCAACAGCTTCTTTAAACAACTGATCAGCAATTTCTTGTGAACGAGCAACTCCCATCAAACTAGCATAGGTACTTTTATCATTTTCTTGATCACTACCGACTTTTTTACCTAAAATTTCACTGTTTCCAACAACATCTAAAACATCATCTTGTATCTGGAAAGCCAGACCAATTTTATATCCAATATTTTGCCAGATTTCAATATCATCTTTGTTTGCAATACAAGCTCCCATCATTAAAGCAGCACTGATTAGATCGCCGGTTTTATGACGATGAATTAAATTTAATTCATCCTGGCTAGCCTTTTTATGCTCAAAGCTAAGATCAAGATCCTGCCCTAAAATCATCCCATTGATACCTGAAGCATGATATAAAATCTTTAACAATGATACTTTCAATTCCGCATCAAGTTCCATATTTAAAATAACATTGACAGCCTCATTCAATAATCCATCACCAGCTAAAATAGCTGTTGCTTCACCATAACGGATATGACAAGTCGGTTTACCGCGACGTAATTCATCATTATCCATACCCGGTAAATCATCATGAATCAACGAATAAGTATGAATCATTTCAATTGCACAGGCAGCATCAAGAAATGGTTTCCAATCTTGATCATAACTACGAATAACCTGAAGCATTAATAAAGGTCGAATCCGTTTACCACCAGCATTTAATGAATATTTCATTGCCTCTTTAACTTTAGAATTCTGATAAGTATCTAAAATATCTTCTAATCTTGCGTTGATTGCAACAAGTAATTTATCCATCTTTTTCCTCGATTTTTAAATCTTCTAATTTGTCATCTACTAAGATCTTGGCAACTTTATCTTCAATATTATTTAATTTATCATTGCACAATTTAGATAACTTAATTCCTTCTTGAAATAAATCAACGCTTTTTTCTAAAGATATTTGATTATTTTCTAATGCTGAAACAATTTCTTCTAATTTTTTCATTGCTTCTTCAAAAGTTATATTTTCCATTCTATGATCCTCCTACTTAATGATTGCCTTTTTAATACCATCTTGCATTTTTACATCAATTTCATCACCACTACTTAGGTCATTGGCCGACGAAATCACCTGATTTTCTTTTAAAACGATTGCATAACCTCTTTCTAATGTTTTCAGGGGTGATAAAGTATTTAATTTTGATAGTAAAAAATGATATTTTTCCTGATTAGTCTGCAATTTTCGCTTAATAGCCGTATTTGCCATATAGTTAATCGTATTTAAATAATTCCGCTGATTATTAATAAACAGTTTAGTTTGATGATTAAATGTTTGAATCAAACTATTCGTTCTATTGACCTTTTCTTTAAGATTAGTTTGAAAACTATGGTTCAATCGATCGTAAAGATAATCAATTCGTGCTTGCTTATCTTCGTATAATTTATTTGGATTTTTCAATAAATAAAATGATGATAACCGATTATAATTTTCTTTTGCTAAATCAAGTTTCTGTTTCATTAAATTATTCAATGTATAGCGAACATTAGCAACGTTTTGCTGTAGCTCATTGATATCTGGAGTTGCCTTGATTGCAGCAGCAGTTGGAGTTATCGCCCGAAAATCAGCAACAAAATCACAAATCGTAAAATCGGTTTCATGACCAACTCCACTGATGATGGGAGTTTGACAAGAATAAATCGTATAAGCCAGTTTTTCTTCATTAAAATTCCATAATTCTTCAATCGAACCACCACCACGGGCAATTATAATCGTATCAAAATGCAAACTGTCAACAAATTTTAAAGTGCGGCAAATTTCGTGATAAGCATTTTTGCCTTGAACAGGAATCGGAAATGCGATAATTCTTACAACTGGAAATCGCAATTTGATCGTTCTAACCACATCAGCTAATGCAGCACTGGGATTTCCTGATAAAATAGCAATTTTAGATGGGTATTTAGGAATTGGTTTCTTTTTATCGGGAGCAAATAATCCCTTTGTAGCTAAGTCTTTTTTTAATTGTTCATAGCGTAAAAAAAGAGCCCCTAAACCATCTTGTTCCATAGAATCTACATATAATTGATAGGTTCCAGCCACATCATAAACTGAAACACTGGCTCTTATTAATACATTCATCCCATCAGAGGGTTCAAATACCAGTTTTTTAGCTTTTGATGCAAACATCACCGCACTAACTCTAGAATGCTCATCTTTTAAAGTAAAATAGAGATGTCCGGAACGATGATGTTTAAAATTAGAGATTTCTCCTTTTATATAAATATGCTGTAATTGACTATCAGAATCAATTTTGACTTTTAAATATCTATTTAAAGCACTTACTGTTAAATATCTTGATTCCATTATTTAATTTTATTTAATAAACCATTAATAAATTTATACGAATCGTGATCACAATATTTTTTAGATAAGACTACTGCTTCATTAATAATTACTTCTTTGCTTTGAGCTGTTTCTAATAGTTCATAACAGGCAACTATTAAAATTGCTAACTCAATTTTTGACAAACGATCGATTGACCAGCTTTTTTTCAAATGCTTAGCAATTTCATCTTGATATTTACCTATATTTTTAACAATACTGTTAATCATTAATAAACAATAATCATAATCACTGCGATCAGCACATAATTCTTTATCACTATTTAAATAGTCAACAATTTCTTCTTCACTTGTATCTACTAACAATTTTTGATATGTTGCAATCACAGCTTTTTCACGTATTAATTTTTTTCGATATTTTTTCATTAAAACCGTCCTTCCAAAAACTTCTACCATGATTTTATCATATTTAACTTCTAAAATAAATGAATAACCACAAATAAAAAGATTATCAAATGATAATCTTTAGAAATTAATTCCCTTAACTTCAACGTTAACTTTAACATTTTTTATTCCTGTCATTTCAAAACAGTTTTGAACAACTTTGTTTTGTAACATAGTGGTTAGTGTAGTAACATTAGAACCATAATCAACTAAAATTGCTATTGTAATGAAAACCTGATTATTTTTATTAATTGTTACATTAACAGGACCTTTACCAGGAATAGGAATCATATTTCCTTCAAATTGAATTCCGTCAATTGAATCGACTGCTTTTTCTACAATGGCCTGAAATACACTTAAACCAATATTTAAGTCACCCAAATTAGATTCTCTTTCTACTGAATAATATTCTTGACTCATCTTAACTACTCCTTTATATACTCACATTGTATATAAAATTAAGATAAAATTCAAGTGTCACTAATAAACTTAACTTCAACTTGATACTTATTCTCCGTTTTTTCCATTACTGCTTTAATAATATTATCAGCATCAGTACTTGAAGCATCTTTTTTATCGACTACTACTTTAATAGTTTGCTCACTCACTTCAACAAAAGCATTTTTAAAGCCAGCATCATTGATTGCCTGAGTTATTTCTTTTTCTAACGCTGCTGTTTCTTTAGCTTCATTTATAGAAGCTAGAGCACTGGCAATTTCATCACTGCTACTTTGACTTGAAGCAATAATAGCATTATTTTCACTAATTAAATCAGCACGCTGCTGGTCAAGATTTGCTTGCATAGTTTCAATTTCACTCAAAGCATCATTAGTGACAGATACTTGATCATCAGATGATTCTGGTGGTAAAAGAACATAATAAATGGAAAGGACTAAAATTAAACTAAATAAAGTTAAAAAAGTAATAGCTTGTCTATTCATATTCTTTCTCCTCACTACTTAACTATATGCATCAGTTAAAAAAATATGAAAAAACACTAGTTAAATAAACTAGTGTTAAGCTCTACCTTGATATTTTCCATCAACAGTGTTGACGATAACTTCTTCACCTTCAGAAATAAATAAAGGTACTTTAATTTGGAAACCTGTTTCAATTGTAGCATTCTTGGTTGCTCCAGTTGCAGTGTCTCCTCTAACTGCCGGTTCCGTTTCAATAACTTTAAATGGGACATTAATTGGTAAAGCTACACCTAGTACTTCACCTTCATAACTAGTAACTTCTACTTCATCACTTTCTTTTAAGAAATTGATTTCCCATTTTAAATTTTCTGCAGGAATTTCAATTTGTTCGTAAGTTTCATTATCCATAAATACTAAAGCTTCTCCAGTATTATACAAATATTGCATTTTACTTTTATCAACATGAGCTCTTTTTACTTTATCATTACCACCAAAAGTAATTTCTGTAGTTGCTCCTGTTCGTAAATTTTTCATTTTTACTCTAATATTGGCAGCTGCTCTAGCAGTTTTATTATGAGAATAATCTAAAACAACATACAGATTACCATCGTATTCAAATGTAACTCCAGGTTTTAAATCTCCTACACTTATCATTAAAAATCTCTCCTTACATGTAATTTACTAAGTAAGTATATCAAAAATAAGAGATATTGTGAAGAAAATTTTACAGTTATTGATACTCAAAGTGACGGATAATCAAACTATCTAACTCTATCTCTATTTCAAAAGAAAATTTATTTGTCTTCTTGGTGACATCAGTAACGATATAATAATAATCGCCCATATCATCGACTGTATAGTAAATCCGATAATCTTCTATCGTAACCTCATCACTAAATAAAATACTATCAGCTATAGTTTCTTTAAAATAATAAATAATTGATAATTCAACTAAACGATTTTCATCAAGTTCTTTGATTCTGACAATTCCACGACTATTTTCCATTACATTAGTAAAAAATACACCAATATTCAATATAGTAATCAATAAGACTATTAAAACAACCTGTAAGATTGAACCTTTATGGGTTAACTGGAACCATTTCATTTTCTAATTCTTCACTTTCATCAACTACTTCGATTTGATAATCATAGCCAATTAGATAAGTGTAAGTATTACTGTCATCTTCAATATCCATATAAATTTTTTTGTCAATTTGGTAAAAGCTTAAATCATTGACATTATGAATTAAAATATCAAATCCTGGCTCTTTTACCAGACGATGATTATGTAAAGAAATAGTAAATGTTTTATCTTCTTGATCTTTATAAGTTAAACAATCGTTGACTTCAATATCTTTAGCCGTATATAGAATTTTTGAAAGTTGATTGGCCCCTAAAGAATAATTGCTCATCGTAACTTTTAGATCATCTTTAACCGCAATAACTTTTAAAATTGGAACCAGATTAAAAAGAATAAGTAAGGTAATTGTCAAAGAAAACAATACTTCCACTAAGGTAAAACCTCTTTTATTGCTCCAACTAAATCGCTTGTCTGCCATAAACTCAACTCCTTTTCTTTTTGAATTTCTAGATAATGCTTATAGTCAGCACAACTGGCATTATAATGCTTTAAAGCAGTAGTATAACAGCTTAAAAGCACTATCACACAACTTACAAATACGCTAAATGCTAGTAAAGTTTCGATTAAGGTTGTTCCTTTTCTATCTAACATAAAAAGCCCCACTTCCGACATTTAAAACTATTTGACTGGAGTTATTCCCATCACTTATTTTTAATGTTCCACCCAAATTGATATTACCATTTCGATTAAAATGGAAATTATCAGATGATTCAAAATAATAACTGGCATCTAAACTAACACTACGACTTTGATCACGATACTGGTAATTAATCATTTGATGAGTAATTTCGATATCAACCTGACAATGATTTAATATTGCCTGGGTTTTAGCCTCTTCTAATAAAGATACAATTACTAAACACTGCTGATTCAAAGAAATTTTTGGTCGATTAACAACTACATAACTGCTAGTAATCGCACTTAAAACAATAATAATACTTAAAACTAATAGCATTTCTACCATTGTGAAACCATTTTTACCTGGCATATGCTTGACCATCACTGATATAAATAGACAATCCACTAGGACAAGTAGCCTGTTTTTGAGTTAAATATGGATGATCACCTGAAGTTAAATCAGAAATGCTATTTGGCAGTTCTCCATGCTCGATTTCATATAGAACGATCTGACTATTGACTACTTCGATTTGCGCGTCACAGCTTTTCTCCTTAACTACCCGATTTTTACTGGTCACATTGGGAATCACTAACAATAAAATTACTAAGATAACTGAAATACAAAAAATCATTTCAATTAAAGTAAAACCATTTTTCTTTTTTTCCATTACCCTTTCCTCCTATAAGCTACCAACTACATTCATCATTGGTATAATAATTGAAATATAAACAATAATTACAAACAAAGCTGTAAAACAATATACAAATACAACCACATATTTCATAATTCTTTTCAACTGAAAATTTAAAGTTTCCAGTGATAGCTCAAGATAATTATTTAATGATTTATCTTGGCGAGTATCATGAATCAATAACTTAAAAAAAGAAACAAAAAGAGGTTCAAAGTAGACAAACTCACTAATAATCATTACTAAATCCTGTCCTTTTAAAACTTGCAAATAGATTTCATATACCAGCATTTTAATATCACTATCGTCTATTTTTTGATATAAGGTAGTAATAATGTTTGAAAAATCGTAGCCATTGATCAATAATTCATTATAGTATAAGGCAAATTTAATCGAGTAGTATTTTTGAATTATAATTTTGATCAAAAAACAATAACTTACCAGCAAATCTAAAAGTTTAAAATATTGTCTTTTTATCGCATAAATAGTAATTATTACTGCAGTACTAAAAAGTAAAATTAATAATATAATTATGATCGGAATAATTTTAAAACTCCAAAAAATTAATCTAGTTACCAAACCTAAACTGATATCAAATTCGATAAATAATTGATTTACCGAAGGTAATAATCCATAAACAATAAACAATGAAAAACCAACCAAAAAAGCAATCAACACGATTGGATAAGTTAATTGTTTTTTTATCTTATTAGCAGTAATATTAATTTTACTAACGATACTTAAACTTTTAATAATCGCATCTGCAAGATTATCTTCAAGTCGAAAAAATTTAAAATATTCAATAAATGTACGATTAAACCCCGATTGAATAATGGCTTCATCTAAAGACATCCCTTGCTTAAGAAATTGATGAATTAAATCGATTTTAGCATTTTTATCGATTACCTGGCAGAGTGATAAAATATCTTCGATTAAGTAGCCTTGTTTTAAAAAAGAAGCAATGTTTTCTAACAAGCGATAATCATCATTCATTAATAGTACCTGCAATTTGTATATAATCGATATAATCGTGCTCTAATAAATAGAGGGCATTTTGTTTAAATGTTCGATATTCCATTGCTTCATTATTGAAATATTTTAAAATATTTTTACGATTTAAAAATTCTGGGAGAATTAATGGTGTGTGGTTTTTTTTATCATAGAGCATCTTTTGAGCTAATACACCAACTAAGACATCTTCTAAATCAATCTTGATTACACCTAGATTAAGTAGTCTTCTAATCGTAATCAAACAATCACTAGAATGAATCGTCGTTAAGACCAGATGACCAGTCAACGCACAAGTAATAGCTAGTTTAGCTGTTTTTTTATCACGAATTTCCCCAATCATGATAACATCCGGATCATGTCTTAAAATTTGTTTTAAAGAATTTTGGTAAGTGATTCCTAGTTTCTCATTGATTTGTAGCTGAAGACAGTAATCCTTATTGATTTCAATCGGGTCTTCTAAAGTCACGATATTTTTTTTATAACGTTGATTGATCGTATCTAACAAGGTATATAGAGTTGTCGATTTACCAGAACCAGTTGCTCCACTAACAATAAATAATCCCGATTTTAAATTAGTAATATGATTTAAAAAATTTAATGTATCTGAAAATACGGTTAGTTTTTCTAAAGTAATCTGGTGATGATTATTTAGAATTCTAATTACTAAACTGTCTAATTCTTTGCCTGGTAAACTAGAAATACGTAAATAATAGATTTTATTCGTGACCGCATAGTCTAAATGCCCGGTTTGTGGCTTTAATCGAAAATTGATATCAATATTAGAAATAAAACGAATGTAATTAAAAAACTTCGAACCAGTTTGATATTCTAGAGAATTATAAAAAATTAAATCACCGCGCTGACGAAAGGAGATAATACACTTATCTTTTAACAATAAATGAATATCGCTAGCATGAGATTCAATTGCATGATATAACATTTTTTCAAATAGTTCATCCATAAAAATACCTCCTATTATTCTTTTACACCACCAATTTTAAAATCTCTTTAAAAATAAAAAAAATCGTAAAAAATTACGATTTTTGTAAATATGGATTAAGCACCCGTTCTTCTTTTAATGTAGTACTAGGACCATGTCCAGGATAAACAATGGCATCAAAATCCAAAGCTTTAATTTTTTCAATTGATTTAAGAGTATCATATTTAGAAGAATTTGGAAAATCAAAACGACCAATAGAACCTTTAAACAAAACGTCCCCAGAAAAAATGATCCCATCATTTACTAGATATATCATTGAAGCTCCGGGACAATGACCCGGCAAATGCAACCATTGCATCTGAATTCCAGCAATTTTCATGGTTTCTTCAGCTGCTAAAACCGGAGCATTGACTATAAAAGGTTCTTCAAAAGTAGATAGATTCAAACGCGGATTTTTTAACATTGCTATATCTTCTTGATTGATATAAATAGGACAATGATATTTTTCATATAAATAATCCACCGCACCAACATGATCAAAATGTCCATGGGTCAACAATATCGCCTGTAAACTTAATTCATGTTCCGTTAAAAATCTATGTAACTTTTTTCCTTGGGCACCAGGATCAACAATTATACAGTCAGTATCATTAATAATTAAATAACAATTAGTCTGCATATTCCCTAAGACAAAATGTTTCACTTCCATTTAAAATCCCTCCAATAAAGAAAAAAAGCCCAAGGGCTTATTTCTTTTCCTTATGAACAGTTTTTTTGTTACATCTAGGACAATATTTGTTAATTTCCATTCTTTCAGGATGATTTCTTTTATTTTTTGTGTTGATATAGTTTTCTTCACCACATTCAGTACATCTATAAATAATATTTTCTCTCATTATTTACACCTCCATTTGCAAACTTTTCGACTTATATAATATCATAGTCTTTGAATAATTACTAGAACTTTTTTAATTTAAACCATACTTTTGTACATAAGCATCAACAACTTGACTAGAAATCATTGGTGCTGAACTTGATCCACCATTTGATGAAACTGTTTGACGATAACATAAGCAGGCAAAAGCTAATACTGGTTCTGATGATTCATCAGCAGCGATATACCCAATTTGTAAATGGTTAGGATAATCAGTTTCGATGGTTTTACCATTTTCATCAGTATAGATTTCGGCAGTACCTGTTTTAGCATATGTAGTATATGATTTACTACTCCAGTAAGAATGACATGTTCCTTCATTTCTTGTTACACAGGCCCGCATTCCTTCTTTAACTCGAGAAAACGCTGTTGTTTGCTCACTAACATCATCTAAAACTTCTGTGTTTTTAGAATATTTAGTATAAACATTTCCTTCATCATCAGTAGTATAAGAATCTAATAATAGATGTGGCTGTACTCGTTTACCTCCATTAGCTAAGGTACAAGTATATTGAGCTAATTGGACCATTGTATAAGATTGATATTGACCAATCATAGCATCCAATAAAAGACCACTGGTTCTTTGACCAACTGAACCTTCATATCCAGTACTTTCATTTGGCACATCCAGTCCTGTCTTCACTCCTAAACCTAATTCACCGTAATCTTGTTTTAAAGTATCAAAAGCGGTGTAATCAATGCTCAAAGGGCCATCATAAATATATTCAGCACCACCTAAAAGCATCGCAATTCTAAACATATAAACGTTTGATGAATAGGCAATTGCATCCACTTCATTTATAGTTCCAAAACTTTTCCATGATTTTTTTTCAGCAGTATTTTTCAATTTAATCGGTTCATCGACAAAATAAGTATTTTCAGTAATCAAATTATGTTTAAAACCAACATATAAAGAACCACCCTTAATAGTTGACCCTATCAAATTTGCATCCAGATAATTTCCAGCAGCATAATCAGAAACTTCACCAGTTTCTTTATTAATAGTTTTTCCGGACATAACAATAATTTCTCCAGTTTTAGGATCCATCAACATTAAAAATACTTTATTAAAGAACCGGTTGCTGGAATTCATAGCTTTCAATTCATTTTCAATAACTGAATCAGCATATTGCTGCAGTTCCCAGTCAATTGAAAGACGGATATTTTCACCTGCAATTCCCGTTTCAGTTGAAACCACAATTGGATTTCCATCACTGTCATAATCAAGGGTATAGCTGCTGTCACTTCCTCTTAAAATATCTTCATATTGACTTTCTAGTCCCGAAGTTCCAACTCGTGAATTGTTTTGATAGCCAAGCGCTAATAGCTGATCTCTAAGTTCGGCTGGTAACCCCTGTTGTTTCGTTGTTACATTACCTAAGACCTGTGAAAAGGAAGTGTCATACACTTTTTGGCGTGACCAGTCAGAAGTAATAGTTATACCAGGTAAAATATCAGAATTTTCTCCAATAATACTAGCTTCTTCATCAGACAGTCCTTCAGCCACGACCGTTGAACCACTAGTACAATTTTTCATCAAATAATAGAAATGCGCATATTTCATTTCATTATCATCCATATACTGGTTGATCAAATCTTCAGTGATTCGTTCGATTTTCATATTATAAATGACTTTTTCAGCATTATCTTGTCCACTGATTGCTTCTTGTTCTTCATCGGTAATTAATGAATTCGCAACATCTTTATGCATTAAAATGAAATAATCTTTTTTAGCTCGGTCAGAGATAACTTTATCATCATGAACATCTAAATTGATATTATTAGCTAAAAATTGAGCTGATTCTTGTAAGACTGCATCCTTTATTTTTTTAGGTGCATAATACGTAGCACTTATGACATTAACATTTTCTACTAATTTCGTATAATTTCGATCAACGATTTCACCACGAGTAGCATCGGTAGTATATTTTGTCGTTCCGTACTGTTCTAATTTAACATTAAGTTCATCTGCCTGAACAAATTGTATATATCCAAGTCTAAACGCCATGATTGATGTAATTGCTACAACAAAACATAACAAACCAATCAAACGACGACTTACAACATTATCTTGTTTATTTTTTTGATCTCGTTCTTGCTCTAAAGCACCATAGAAACGAACTTTTGGTATTTTTCTAAAATTAAACGCCATGTTCATACCTCCATTTTTGTCATTATTATAGACTAAAATAATTATTAAGTAAATTAAAACGTTGAATTAACATAAAAAATAAGAATCTACCATAATTTACCCAAATAAAAAACTGGTCAAACCAGTTTTTTATTCATCATCGACTGATAAAATTGCCATGAAAGCTTCTTGCGGTATTTCAACATTACCAACTGCTTTCATTCGTTTTTTACCTTCTTTTTGTTTCTCTAATAATTTCTTCTTTCGTGAAACATCGCCACCATAACATTTAGCCAAGACATTTTTTCGCATGGCTTTAATATTAGTACGAGCGATAACCTTTCCTTGTAATGCTGCCTGAACAGGAACTTCAAACATTTGACGTGGAATTAATTCTTTTAATTTTTCACAAATAATTTTTCCACGATGGTAGGCAAAATCTTTATGAACAATTGTCGATAAAGCATCTACAACTTCGCCATTTAACAAAATATCCATTTTCTGTAACTTACTTGTTCGATATCCAATAATTTCATAATCCAGAGAGGCATAGCCTTTAGTGCTAGATTTTAATTTATCAAAGAAATCATAAACAATTTCTGATAAAGGAATTTCGTAAATAATATTTTGACGTGTTTCATCAATGTATTCAATATCCTGATATTCACCACGTTTAGCCTGACAAAGTTCCATGATAGCTCCAACAAATTCATTTGGAGTCATAATAGAAGCTTTGACATATGGTTCTTCAATATGATCAATAACTTGTGGATCAGGCATTTTAGCCGGGTTATCCACAATAATCATTGATTTATCAGTTAGATAACAATGATAGATTACTGACGGTGCCGTAGCGATTAAATCAAGATTAAATTCTCTTTCCAGGCGTTCTTGGATAACGTCCATATGTAATAGTCCTAAAAAACCGCATCTAAATCCAAAACCTAAAGCTTGAGAAGTTTCTGGTTCAAACATTAGTGATGAATCACTTAATTGCATTTTTTCTAAAGCTTCTCGTAAATCTTTATATTTAGCATTATCAATTGGATATAAACCACAATATACCATTGGATTTAATGGACGATAACCAGGTAATTGTTCTGTAGCTTCATTTTCCAAAGTGGTAATTGTATCCCCAACATGAACATCCTTGATTGATTTAATTGAAGCCGCCAACCAGCCAACTTCACCAGTAACCAATTCATCTTTTTTGACTTCATTAGGCGTTCTTACACCGACTTCAGTTACTTCATAGCTGGCACCAGTCGCCATAAATTTAATCGTATCACCCACTTTGATCTTTCCTTCTTTAATACGAATAAATACAATTACTCCTCGATAACTATCGTAATAAGAATCAAATATCAATGCTTGGGTAGGATTATCAACACTACCACTTGGTGCTGGAAATTCTTTAACAATTTTTTCTAAAACTTCTTCAACGTTCAAACCACTTTTAGCTGAAATCAACGGAGCATGATCCGCTGGTAAACCAATTACATCTTCAATTTCTTTAATTACTCGTTCTGGATTAGCACTAGGTAAATCAATTTTGTTAATAACTGGTAAGATTTCCAAGTTACTATCTAAAGCCAGATAAACATTAGCCAATGTCTGTGCTTCAACACCTTGAACAGCATCTACAACTAGCACTGCTCCTTCACAAGCAGCTAATGAACGTGATACTTCATAAGTAAAATCGACATGACCTGGAGTATCAATTAAATGTAATAAATACGTTTGACCATCCTTAGCTTTATAATGTAGTTGAACGGCATTTAATTTTATGGTAATCCCTCGTTCTCGTTCCAAATCCATACTGTCTAATAACTGAGCTTTCATATCACGATCAGCTACCGCACCTGTAATTTGTAAAATTCGGTCTGCAAGGGTACTTTTTCCATGATCAATATGAGCAATAATTGAAAAATTTCTAATTTTACTTTGATCAATAGTCATTTAATCACCCACTTTCGTGTAGTAATTATAACAAAAGAAATTAGTAAAGACAATCGATAATTAATCGGGACTAACGAAATATTTATCTAAAATAGATACTCGTTCAGCAATAACTTCAATCGTTGTAATTGCTTTAGCATCGCTACATTCAATATTTCTAGAATGTAAACGTCCTTTAATTGCCAATAACGTTCCTGGTTTGGCAGAATCAATAATCATTTCAGCAATTCCGCGCCATAACGACACCATAATATAATCACTTTCAAAAACGCCTAAACCATTTTTAAAACCTTGTTCGATTTCAATTTTCGCATTAGCAACTTTAACCCCACTTAACGTTGTTTGCATTATAGGTATTTCTACTAACTTTCCAACTAACGCTACTGTATTTAGCATATCATCCCTCCTTAGAAAAAATATAATCATATTTTTCATTTTCTTTCAAGAAACGACAATGTCAAAAAATATATTTAAATTACGTTTACATTCAAATTTAATGGATTTATTAATAAATTTGTCAAAATAACGACCAAATATGTAATTTAAGTCCGATTGAGTCTATAATAATTTATAATAAAAATTTGATTTAAAAATCCTAAATACAAAAAAACAACAGTAATCGTCTGTGATAGGTACTGTTGTTTTCATTTTTCTCATATTAATCTTTAAATTTTTTTTCGTATAAACTCATCAATTCATCTAAAGACATATTATCATCAATTTCATCAATCAATGAATCTTTTTTGTCTTCTTCACTAGATTCAAAATTTAACTTAAACTCACCAGTGCGTTCTTCGATAATTTTTAATTGATCTTGTTCTTCTTCAATGATTTTGGCAATATTACGTAAATTATCTTCAACTGTTGGAACTGATTCCTCTACTTTTGTAACTGAATCTTTAGGTGTTGCCTCATCATCTTCACTGTTTACTTCATTAATACTAGTTAAAGAAGCTTGAGAATCAATCGGTTTCTTTTCTTCATAATCACCAAAAAAAGGACTAATGACCGGAACTAAATCATCCGTTTTTTTGCGCCGTGTTGGGCGTTTTGTTGGAGTTTTAGCAGGTTGGGTTTCTACATTATTTTTAGTTAAACCATTCATTGGTGAAATGACTTCGGTCATCTGATAAACAATTTTAGGCTTTTCAGTATTATTAACTTTCTTTTCGACCGGTTTGGAAGTTTCTTTAGTTTTAGATTTTGGGGTAGTTTTTTCCTTCTCTTCTTTTTTTTCTTGAAATTCTTCGTCATAAATCAAAGGAGAACTAAACTTTTCTTTTCGTCTTTGTTCAACTACTGGATCTACTTCAAAAATATCATCATCTTCTTCATGTTTTTTAAACAAACCTCTAAACATTGATATTACCCCTTTCTGTTAAAAAAATGAATCACCAATTTGATACTGATTTTCATCTAAAACTAAGATTCCTCTTTTTTGAGGTGCGTTAGGTAGATTTAATTCACGTGCAGAACAAATCATACCATCTGAGGGCACTTTTCTTAATTTAGATGGTTTAATAATCATACCACTTGGCATGATTGCTCCAGAAACAGCTACAACAACTAATTGATTTAAAGCAACATTAGGTGCCCCACATACAATTTGTTTCGTTTCAGTTTTTAAATCAACTTGACAAATATGTAAGTGATCAGAATCAGGATGATCTTCAATTTCCACAATTTTTCCCACAATAAATTTTGGAGTTCGATCAACTGATACTGGTGACAAATCATATTTATCTAGTATTTGATTAAATTTATCAACCTGTTCATCGCTAAATGCCACTAAGCCATCATTGATTGTTCCTAAATACTTACTGGCATTTAATAAATTATAACCAATAACATTATCATTTTTATCTTTTAAAACTACTAAATCATCTTTTTTATCATAAGAGAAAGTTTTGCCTTCCCCCAAACGAGCTAATAAAATATCTCCTACTTGCTCAAAATTATAAAATCCATGAAATAACATCGTTACACCTCTTATTTTAAACTATCAATAAATGCTTGAACTTCTTCTTTAGTCTTTCTAAGTTTGCTGACAAAACGTCCAATTTCTTCATGATCATTATAGGCAACAAACGAAGGGATACCTAAAATATCTAAATCCTTACATAAATCAAGCATATTGTCACGATTAATTACATAAAATTTAAACTCAGGATTATTGTCAACTATTTCTCCCATATATGGTTTAATAAACATACAATCAGGACACCAGTCTGCAGTAAACATTATAATAGTTTTACCAACTCTAACTTTATCAAATTCTTCAATTGTTTTAATTTCTATTAATTTATCCATTATTACGATACCTTGCTACCAATTTATAAATTGGCCCTTTCTGTGAAAATTTTTGTTCATATTCAGTCATAATATTCATTTCATTTTCAGGACTATTATGCAAATCCAGATTAACACTTAATATATCAAGTGGATATTGATTTATCGATACAATCGAGTATTCAAACAAACTGCGATTATCGGTTTTAAATTCAATTTCACCATCAGCAACCAAGATTTTTCGATACACATCTAAAAATTTTTTTGAAGTAAGTCGCCGTTTTTCATGGCGTTTTTTAGGCCATGGATCACTAAAATTCAAATAAATATGATTAACTTCATTTTCGGCAAAGATTTCATCTAAATTAATAGCATCAAAATGAATTAATTTCATATTTTCAGGTTTAAAATCATTCGTATTGATTTTATTGACCGCAGCTGCTAAAACACTTGGAAATTTTTCAATCCCAATAAAATTAACCTCTGGATTACGACAAGCAGATTGATAAATAAAATCACCTTTACCCATTCCAATTTCAATATAGATTGGATGATCATTACCGAATACTGCTTTCCATTGATTGTAACATTCATTTGGATTCAATACCACTATATCATCATTTTCTTTTAAAATATCATAAGCTTTTGGATTATTTCTTAAACGCATTACAACTCCCCTTTACATATAAAAATATTCTATCACAAATCACTCATCAAGTCGACTAGTTCATTTTGAGATAATTCCCTAAAATCTCCTAAAGCTAGAGAACGATCCAACTGTAAATTTTTTATCGCAACTCTTTTTAAATGAACAACTTCTTTATTGCAGGCGGCTACCATCTTTTTCACTTGATGAAATTTTCCTTCAAAAATCTCTATTTCCACTTCACAGCTATTTTGATCAGCCTGCAAAATTTTTAAATTAGCTGGCAGACAATGATGGCCATTATCTAAAACAATTCCCTTTTTAAATAATTGAACATCATTTTCATCCATAATACCATCTACTCTAGCATGATAAATTTTACTATGATGACGACTAGGAGCCATCAGTCGATGAGCAAAATCTCCATCATTAGTAATTAGTAATAATCCTTCTGTATCTAAATCTAATCTTCCCACTGGAAATAACTCATAATTTTCATAACCAAAGATTAAATCTAAAACTGTCGGATGAACATTATCTTTAGTAGCACAAACATACCCTTGAGGTTTATTTAACATTAAATAAACATAGGGCTGATAGTTAATCACTTCACCATCACAAACAACTTCATCTTCATTTAAATTAACTTTATAATCATCATTTTTAATAATCTGGCCATTAACAGTAATAAAACCCTTACGAATTAGATTTTTAACTTGCTTACGAGAACCTAATCCATATTTAGCCAGCATCTTGTCCAGTCGCATTTCCATATAAACTAATATACCTTTCAATTTTTTGATTACTTTCTTTGGAAGAATAATATGTCAAATAGACATAAACACTAAATTTTGTTTTAGTAGTAATTCCTGATAAATTTATTCCTTTATAAATACCGTTTTCCTTATCAATTACACCAGGAACCAAAGAATAATTATTTTCTTCCAATACTCCTAAAGTTGGTAAACTCTCACTATCGTCATCTTCAACTTTGGCTATTGCCTGTAAATAATACATATTTACATTAGGGCTGTCAATAATAACATCATAGCGATATTGATTATCATCAGTAGGATTGACAATTAAACGAATTGAAAAATCAGAAACAGCAGTTTCAAAAGTATCATTATCATTTAGTTTTTCTTCATATTGCTGGTATTGTTGATAGTATTTATCATCTACACTGTTATCTTCTTGTTTACATCCACATAAACAGATAGCACATATTAATAATATTAAAAATTTTTTCATAGTAACCTCACATTCTTTTAAGGGAATATTAATGTAGATTAATTACTACCAGCTTATTATAACACATTTTTTAGTTCATTAAAAAAGCTTTCCAGCATTTATAAAAAAATAGGAACATAAAGTTCCTATCGACATTTAAACGTCTTACAAGCTGTTTCTTGCACTTCTTTTGCTTCATTACAATGACAATTGCAAACGACAATCTCTTTAGCTGTACAATTGCAATTTTCATTATAAACGCAACTGTCAACCTGGCAATTTACGCCTCTAGCCATCAAATCACCTCCCTTTATAGTTTTAACCAAAGTTATATTATTATACAAAAAAAGGATAAATGAAAATCATTTATCCTCATAAACGATCAGGCAACTAAAACTATATTCTAATTCACTAGAAAATGTCATAGCTACTTGATAATGCATTGATAAGATTATTGGCTGTTTATCATCAATGAAGTCATTAATCTCATCTTCTAAATCTAATTCATGATCTTTTTCGATTATTTTAACTTTCATATCATGATTATAAAATAATCATGATATGAAATATGTCATTATTGGTTAATTTCTACTTTAAATGTACATTCAAATTCTTCAGCTGGATTTAAAGCAACAATACCTTCTTTATCTTTAAATTCTCCATCAAAATCAACATAATCACTATGTCCTACCCAAGGTTCAATGGCAATTAAACCTCCCACATGTTTAGCAGCCCATAAACCAACATGATTAAAATTATTCATATGGAATACAATTGATTTATTATGATTTAATGATCTTAAAGCAATTGATTCTGATTTAAAATCTTTAAAGACAATTGCATCATTATCAAATAATCGTTGACGAACAAAAAATCTTCGTTCATTATCAAAAAATGGTAAAGTAACTCGTGACATTCCCTTCTTTTCAACATCAATTACTTTTTGCGATAATGTTTCATTTTCACTAAATTCTAGATAATAATCATTGCTTGACTCATTTTCCATAAACGGACAAGCAAAAGCAGGATGACCACCAATTTGGAAATAAATTGTTTTATCATCGATATTAGTAACTTTACAGTTGCAGACTAAAATATTTTTTTCTAGACGATAAGTAACTTCAAGTTTAAATAAATATGGATATTGTTTAGCAATTTCTTCGTTTGAAGTTAAAGTAAAAACTACTTCTTCATCACTGATTTGATTAGTATCATATTCATTATGACGTGAAAAACCATGTTGCGTCATAGAATATACTTTACCTTCAATGCGACATTCATTATTTTTTAAAGCACCAACAATTGGAAACAAGATTGGTGCACTGTTAGCCCATTGAATTGGGTCACGGCGCCACATATAATTAATATGATCCTCTTGACCAATTATTTTAATAATTTCGGCTCCTTTACTAGCCAATGTAACTTCTAGATAATCATTTTTTAAAACAACCATTTTACCCTCCGATTTTCACTTTTCCAGCAAGCATAACAAAATCAACATTTACTTCTTCATCAAACATGATGATATCAGCAATTTTATTGACTGCAATTTCTCCAAGATCGATTAAATTCAAATTTTTAGCTGGATTATAACTTGCTAGATTAACAGCTTCATTGATAGTTAGTCCCAAATGTTGATAAGCATTCTTGACTGCAACATTTAATGCTAATATGCTACCAGCCAAGGTACCATCTTTTAAGCGAGCGGCATTATCTTTAACATAAACAGGTTGATTTCCTAATTTATATTGTCCATCTGGTAAACCAGAAGCTTCAATTGAATCAGTAATTAACATTACTTTATCTACACCTTTGGCTTTTAATAATACCTTGGCAGCTGGATAACTTACATGTATACCATCTAAAATTAATTCAGCATAAACTTGATCATGTTCCATAATCGCACCAACAACACCAGGACTTCGATGAGTAAGTGGGGTCATAGCATTATAAGTATGAGTACCAGAAGTTGCTCCAGCTTTAATACCAGCAACAGCTTGATCATAAGTAGCATCAGTATGACCAATACTTACAACAATCCCTTCTTTAACTAAGTATTCAATTAACGCTTCAGATCCTTCTCTTTCAGGAGCTAAACTTATTTTCTTAACAATATTAGCGTATTCACCCGTTAGAGATTTAAAATTTTCTTCAGTTGGAGCAATCATAAATTCTTCTGGCTGCGCTCCTTTATATTTTTTATTGAAGAATGGTCCTTCCATATGAACTCCAAGAATTCGGCTACCTTCAGTTTTATCCATGCTGATGGCAACATTTTTGATTGCAGCATAAGTATCTTCTTGAGACATTGTCATAGTAGTTGGAAGAATTGATGTCACTCCAGTTTTTAATGATGTTTTAGAAATAGTATTGATATCATCAAATGTTGGATACATCGTATCACTACCACCACGTCCATGACTATGAACATCGATAAATCCTGGTGCTACATAACGTCCCTTAGCATCGATTATCGTTTCATCTTGTGGTTTTCTAGATGAAATCTCACAAATCCGGTCATCTCGAACATAAACGTTTGCTTCGATAACTTCATCTTTTAAAATAACTTTCCCATTTAAAATACAGTATTTCATTATTAAATCCTCCTACATATTTAATATTATAGCACAAATAAAAGAAGATGAAACAAATATAATCACTACAAAAAAAAGCAAAAACAGTTTTAATGTTTTTGCTTAGTAATTCTATTTATCTTGATGATTCAATTCATTAATGATTTTTTCAATTTTATTACCATATTCTAAAGAAGTATCTAATACAAAGTGTAATTCAGGTACCTTTCTGATTGTCAGTCTTTTTGCAAGTAAAGAACGAATAAATCCTTTTGAATGTTCTAAAGCTTCCATTCGTTTTTCAACATTTCGATCCTCTTTACCTAAAAAAGTAACGTAAACTTTAGCAATTGATAAATCTCTAGTAGTTTCAACGGCAGTAATAGTACAAAATCCTATCTTAGAATTTTTGACTTCAAATTGCAGGATTTGCGATAACTCACGTTGAATAATGGCATTCATTTTATCTTTTTTTAAAACCATTTATTTCACCTACTTATTTTCAATTTCTTGCATGATATACCCTTCAACAATATCTCCTTCTTTGATATCATTGTAATTTTCAATACTTAAACCACATTCAAAACCTGATTGAACTTCTTTGACATCATCTTGGAAACGTCTTAATGATGCTAATTTACCCTCATAAACAACAACACCATCACGAATCAAGCGAACACCACAATTACGTGGAATATATCCATCAGTTACATAACATCCGGCAATATTACCAATCTTAGAAATTTTAATAACCTCTCTAATTTCAGCTTGCCCGGTAATTACTTCTTCAACTTCAGGAGCCAGCATTCCTTTCATTGCTGTTTCAATTTCTTCTACCATTTTATAAATAATATTATGAAGTCTGATTTCAACGCCTTCTTCTTCAGCTTTTTGTCTTACTTTAGCATTTGGTCTAACATTGAAACCATAAATAATCGCATTTGATGCTGATGCTAATAATACATCTGATTCAGTGATTCCACCGGCAGTTGAACGAATAACATTAACACGAACACCTTCAACTGAAATTTTTTCTAAAGATGCTTTTACTGCTTCAGCGGTACCTTGAACGTCAGCTTTAACAATAATATTTAAATCAAGAATTTCTCCTTCTTTAATTTGTGAGAATAAATCATCTAGCGATAAAGCTGCTCCAGTACTTCTTTCTTTATCTTGTTTAGCTTTTAAACGAGCCTCACCAATACTACGCGCTTGTTTTTCACTTTCAAATACCATGAATTTATCACCAGCGATAGGTACATCGTTTAATCCAGTAATTTCAACTGGTGTAGCTGGCAAAGCTTCTTTAATAACTTTTCCACGATCATCAAGCATTTGACGAACTCGTCCATAACAAGTACCAACAACGATTGGATCACCAGTTCTTAAAGTTCCATTAGAAACTAATAAAGTAGCAACCGGTCCTCGACCTTTATCAAGTTTACCTTCAACAACACTACCGTAAGCTAAACGATTAGGATTAGCTTTTAAATCAGCCAATTCAGCTACAACTGTTAATGTTTCAAGCAATTCTTCAATTCCAATTCCTTTTTTAGCTGAAATTTCGCAATAAACGGTGTCTCCACCCCATTCTTCAGGTAATAACCCTTGTTCAGCCATTTCACCCTTAATTCTTTCAGGGTCAGCGCCTTCTTTATCTATTTTATTGATAGCAACTACAATTGGTACGTTGGCAGCTTTAGCATGATCGATTGCTTCTTTAGTTTGTGGCATTACCCCATCATCTGCCGCCACAACAATAATTACTATATCAGTAACTTGAGCACCACGAGCACGCATCGCTGTAAATGCTTCGTGACCTGGAGTATCTAAGAATGTGACTTTTTTACCATTAACATCAACCTGATAAGCTCCAATATGCTGAGTAATACCACCAAATTCACCTTCAACAATTGCTGATTTACGAATTGTATCTAGCAATGTAGTTTTACCATGATCGACATGTCCCATAATAGTAACTACTGGACAACGAGGAACTAGATCCTTTTCATCGTCTTGAACTTCTAAATCCTCAAAATTAACTTCACTGACTTCAACATGTTTTTCAGCATCAAAACCATATTCAAGACAGATCAATTCCACTTGTTCATCAGTTAAAGAAGAGTTAATCGTAACCATCATTCCAAGTAAAAATAAAACTTTAATAACATTCGCAGGTGTTTGACCAATTTTTTCAGCTAATTGACCAACTGTAATCCCTTCTTCGTAGACAATAACGCCATCTTTAACAGCTGTTTCTTCTTTTTTTGTTGGAAAATTAGACTTTAATTGTTTCTTTTTTCCGGCTCCTTTTTTATTTCTGTTTTTATTTTGTTTGTTGTGTTTTGCCATACATTCACCCTCCTATCTTTTGTTTTAATAATTTTGCAAAGCCAGTATCCAAAATACCGACTGCAACACGATTATGCTTGCCAATAGCTCTAGATAAATGTTCTATATCACCGGCAATATGATAATCGATATTATAACTGGTACATTTATCTGATAATTTCTTTTTAGTATTATCACTAGCATCACTAGCAATAATAACTAAATAAACTTTATTACTACGAATTTTCTGTAATAATGTTTCACCAGTTGTAACCTTTCGAGCTCGAGATGCCAAACCTAAACAATTATAAAAATCGTTAGTTAGCATATTTCTCTAATTCTTCAAAAATCTCATCAGGGATCTTTACTTGCAGAGCTCGTTCAAGTAATTTTTTCTGTTTGGCTTTTTCGAAAGCTTCATGACTTCGTTTTAAATAAGCACCACGACCATTCATTTTACCAGTAGGATCTACAAAGACTTCTCCTTCTTTGTTACGAACAATTCGAATCAATTGTTGTTTGGGCAGCTGTTCTCCGGTTGCTAAACATTTTCTTAATGGAATTTTTCGCATATTATCCCTCCTTATTTATCATCATAGTACTCATCATATTGATCATAGTCGATTTCTTCTTCGTATTTATTATATTCATCATCGTAATCATCGAAATCATCATAATTATCGTAGAAACCATCGTCGATTTCTTCAATTTCTTCAGAGTCTTCTTGACTACTTGTAACATTTTCTTCACTTTCATCATTAGTTTCCTCAAGCATCTCTTGAGCAAATTCTTGCTGGAAGTCATCATCAACCGGTGAAGGTTCTTCTTCAACTACTGGTGTAGTATCAATTAATCCTAATTCTAACGCTTCACTATAAGATTTGATGTCGATTTTCCAACCTGTTAATCTAACTGCAAGACGAGCATTTTGGCCACGTTTACCAATAGCTAATGATAATTGATCATCTGGAACAATAACTAAAGCACTATGTTTTTCTTCATCAATTGATACATGTTTTACTTCTGAAGGACTTAAGGCATTAGAGATAAAGACTACTGGATCACTGTTCCATAAAATAATATCAATCATCTCACCATTTAATTCATCAACTACATTTTTTACCCGGCTTCCTTTAGGTCCAACACATGAGCCAATAGGATCAACATTTTCATTACTTGTATAAACCGCCATCTTGCTTCTTTCCCCTGGTTCTCTGGAAACAGCTTTAATTTCAACGGTTCCATCATAAACTTCAGGTACTTCTAATTCAAATAATCTTTTAACAAAGTTTGGTTCTGTTCTACTAACAACAATTTGTGTTCCCTTAGTTCCACGATCAACATCACTAACATAAACTTTTAAATGTTGTCCTTCAACTAATTTTTCCCCTGGAATCTGTTTATTTCCAGCTAAAAAAGCGCCAGTTTTACCAATGTTGATAATGGCAAAATTAGGTTCAACTCGATCAACGATTCCTGTAATGATATCATCTTTTTTATCAGCAAATTCATTATATAATGTTTCTTTTTCAGTTTCACGAATTTTCTGTCTGAATAACTGTTTAGTTTGAATAGCAGCTAAACGACCGATATGTTCCACATCAGCTTCAGTTTCTACTACATCACCAATTTGATATTTAGGGTTAATTGCTTGTGCTTCTTCCAATGACAATTCAATATCTTCATCTTGAAGATCATCAACAACAGTTCTTAATTCAAATAATCTAAATTTACCAGTTTTTTCATTAATTTCAACACGCACATTAGCGTCAGAACTTAAATAGTTCTTTTTATATGCTTTGGCAATTGATTCTTTTAACATATCTAAGAAAACGTCTTTTTCAATTCCTTTTTCTTCAATTAATAAATTTAAAGCATTCAAAAAATTCTTATTCGTACTTGAAGCCACTTTTTCTTCCTCCTAAAATTTTACCGCTAATCTTATAAATTTGACATTATCATAGTCAATTTTAACCGTCTTTTTAATATTCTTAACTAAATATTCAAATTCAATCGTTTTATCTTCAATTCCTTTAATAAATCCTTCAACTTCATCCATTCCAGCTTTAGGATCATAAAACTTAGCATAAACATATTTACCAATTGAATTTTGCACCTGTTCAAAAGTTTTTAATGGTTTTTCAATCCCCGGTGAAGAAACTTCTAAATAATATTCACCTTGAATTGGATCAACTTCATCTAATTTTTGACTAATGGCTTCACTAACAGCAACACACGTGTCCATATCAAGTGAACCAACATTCTTTTCAACAAAAATTCTTAAATACCATTCACCGTTTTCATTTACATATTCGATATCATCTAAATAGACATCATGTTCAACTAAAAGTGGTTGAATAATCGTTTTAATGTTTTGTAAAAGTTCCATCATCTCACCTCAATTCAATAATAAAGAGTGGGTTCCCCCACTCCGCTTCGCTATGAAACTATAGATATGATAACATAATTGTCAAAATAATGCAATATTTAAAAAAGTGAAAGCTGATTTCTCTCTTGCATTCCATCAAATACGCCCATTTTAGTAAGAGTTTTGATATGAGAGTTATTTAATTTAGTTCTTTTAATAACATCTTCTTTAGATAAAAATGGTCCATGTTGGCGAGCTTCAACTACTGTTGTTGCCACCGCATCGCCTAAAGCATCAATTGAACTAAATGGGGGTATTAATCCCTTTTCATCATTAGGATCTAAAATAAATTTACTAGCCTGTGAGTATTCTAAACTAATGGGATTAAAATGATAGCCACGTTCGATCATTTCTAAAGCCACTTCAAAGACATCCCATAAACCTTCATCTTTATTTGAAGAACTATGTTCCTGTCTTAATCTGGTGATTTCCTCACGGCGAGCCATGATAGCATCTTTTCCTTTTACAAGAGTTTCAATTTCATAAAAATCACAACGAGTAGAAAAATAAACGGCATAGTATTCTCGAGGATAATATAATTTCCACCAGGCAACTCGTACAGCTGATAATACGTATGCAACTGCATGGGCTTTAGGGAACATGTATTTAATTTTTTTACATGAATCAATATACCATTGCGGAACATTGTATTTTTTCATCAGCTCTTCATATTTTTTCTCTGGGAAAACCGCTGGTGATTTCCCTTTACGAACACATTCCATGATATCAAAAGCATCTTTATTGGGTAAACCTTTTTCAATCAAATAGACCATAATATCATCACGACATCCAATTACCTCTGATAGAGTACAAGTACCTGATTTAATCAAAGTTTCAGCGTTACCTAAATATACATCCGTACCATGAGACAAACCAGAAATAATGACTAAATCGTTAAATGATTTAGGTTGTGTTTGATCAAGCATTCCGCGAACAAATGTTGTACCAAACTCTGGTAATCCTAAAGCTCCATTTTTACAGCCGATAAAATCTAAGTTGCAGCCTAAAGCTTCACAACTAGTAAACAGACTCATTACTTTTTTATCATTGGTAGGAATTGATTTAGGATCAACACCAGTTAAATCCTGCAACAAACGAATTACGGTTGGATCAACGTGGCCTAAAATATCAAATTTTAATACATTATCATGGATAGCATGGAAGTCAAAGTGCGTTGTCCGCCAGGCCGCTGATAAATCGTCAGCTGGATATTGATAAGGTGTAAAATCAAAAACATCCATATCACTTGGGATAACAATAATACCACCAGGATGCTGTCCTGTTGTCCGCTTTACGCCACCACACCCAGCAGCAATTCTTTCTAATTCAGCCGAACGAATCGTATTTTCTTTTCCCATCAATTCAGCATAGCCTCTGGCATAACCATAAGCCGTTTTTTCAGCTACGGTAGAAATAGTTCCCGCTCTGAAAACATGATCTTCACCAAAAATTTCTTTAGTAAAAGCATGGGCCTTAGCCTGATATTCTCCAGAAAAGTTTAAATCAATATCAGGAACTTTATCAGCATTAAATCCCAGGAAGGTTTCAAAAGGAATATTATGTCCTTCACCTTTCATCACTGTTCCACATTTAGGACAAACTTTATCTTCTAGATCATAACCATCACTAATTACCCCTTCATCTAAAAATTCACTATGACAGCAATTAGGACAAATATAATGTGGTGGCAATGGATTTACTTCGGTGATTCCAGCCATTGTAGCAACAAATGAAGAACCGACTGACCCCCGGGAACCAACTAAATAACCATCATCATTAGATTTCTTTACTAATAAATGCGAAATATAATAAATTACCCCAAAACCATGTTTAATGATATTGCTTAATTCCTTTTCTAATCGTTTTTCAACAATTGATGGTAATGGATTACCATATTTACGATGTGCCGTATCATAACAAATTTCTTTCAATTTATCATCAGCTCCAGGAATTTTTGGCGTGTATAATTTATCATGAACTGGCTTGATTTCACTAACCATATCAGCAATTTTATTAGTATTAGTAACTACATATTCGTATACTTCATCTTCTGGCAAATATGGATAACACTTTAACATCTCATCAGTAGTTCTAAAATATTGACAAGGATTTTCAGCTTTTGGATTACGCCGATCACAAAGAGGATGAGCCCGATGACCAATTCCAATAGTAGGATTAGAAATAAAGACATCTCTAAAAATTTTGTCCTTAGGATCTAAAAAATGGACGTCCCCTGTTGCTACGATAATTTTATCTAATTCCTTAGCACAGTTTACAATTCGCAACAATGATTTAATCAGCTCATCTTGATCTTGTAATTTACCCCGATCTACTAAATGATGATAGTCTTCTAATGGCTGGATTTCTACATAATCATAAAACTCCATCGCCTTTTTTAATTTATCATCTGACAAATTAAGAGCTGCTTCAAAAACATCACTATTATAACAACTAGTACCATACAACAAGCCGTCACGGTAATATTCTAAACGCTCTTTAGGAATTCTAGAACTTCCATGAAAATATTTAGTATTAGCTTCACTGACCAACTTAAACATATTTTTTAAACCATCTTTATTTAAAGCTAAAGCCGTCAAATGATAAGGATGGACAATTTTATAAATATCATCACCAGTAAGCGCAACTAAATCTAACAAATTATATTTACCACTTTGCATGATTTGATGCAGCATCATTGTAAAAACATCAGCTAAAACTTGAGCATCGTAATCGGCACGGTGAGCTACTTCATCATCATAATTAACCCGATATAACCGACAGACATTTCCTAATCGATAGGATTTTAACGGTTTTAAAATTGCCCGAGCCAATGCTAATGAATCGATTACGGGATTTTTAATTTCAGGCAAATTATTTCTGCGTAAGTTTTCATTTAAAAAACCGATATCAAAACTAGCATTATGTGCTACCAGAATACAATCATCGAAAAAATCCATGATTGTTGGCAAAGCTTCTTTAATAGTTGGTGCATCTTTAACCATATCATTAGTAATATTTGTCAAATTACTAATTCGGGTAGAAATAACTTTTTCTGGATTGATGAACATCTGTAACCGATCGACGATTTCGCCATTTTTAATTTTAACCGCACCAAATTCCGTAATACCATCATGAATAACTGATAATCCGGTTGTTTCTAGGTCAAAAGATACAAAGACAGCGTGTTCAATTGAGGTATCAACAGGATTATAAACAATATCCAAGATTGGATCAACCATATTAAATTCAATACCATAGATCATTTTAATTCCAGCTTTACCAGCTGCAATTTGGGCTTCTGGAAAAGATTGAACATTTTCATGGTCAGTAATGGCAATAGCCTGATGGCCCCACCGAGCTGCTGTTTGGACATATTGACTTACGGTACTGATACCATCCATCGTTGACATCTTAGAATGCATATGCAATTCAACCCGTTTGACTTCAGCTTGATCTTGACGGGGAGCAGGGCCTTTAATTATTTCTAATTCTCGTGCTATGATGCTAGTTTCTTTAGCATAAGTATCGTATCTGACATCCCCACGAACTTTAACCCAAACACCACCTTTTCCAATCAATTTAAGTTCTTCTAAACTATTTTTAGAATTATTTTCAAATCGTTTTACGATAATTGAATCAGTATAATCAGTAACCCACAGACTCTGAATATGTTTTCCAGATTTGATCTTGATTAAATCAGTTTTAAAAACATAGCCACTAATAACAATATTACTTTCCATCGTTTGATTGGTTATTTCCGCAATCTTTAATGATATCGGATTACTTTTTTTATAATAATTCTTTTTATAATCGTTGTTATTAGTAACCGGGGCTTTTTTTATTTCTTTTGGCATTTCAATTACAGGTAATTGCGGATTTTCCATTTGATCTTGAATACTTTTAAACTCATCATTATCTAAATCAATAAAATATTCTAACCCCATCGTAATTCCTAACTGATCTAACATCTGAATAATTTCACTATTTAACTGTTTTAACTGTTCTAGTTGAATTTCATTTCCAGCTCCAATTCTGATCTTATTGTCAATTTTGAAGTTTTCAGTTGTAAGAGTTGCAAAAGCTGGATAATCATTTTTTAATTTTTCTAAAAGATAACCTAAATACAACATCAATTGTTCTTGATCATAGTTATTATCACTATAATGTAGATAAAAACTAGATGGATAAGGGAAATTATCAGTATTGTTTAATAATAACTGATATTCATGAAATGGGAGCATCTGTTTAAAAGATAAATAGAATATGTAACTATCATCTTTTGTCACAACTACTTTTTCAATTCTACCCTCTTTTAACTTATCAGCCATTTGATCAATCTGTAAATTTTTTAAAAGTATTAATAATTTATCTTCCATTTAACCACCCTACTTTTCTATCATGATGACTATTATAACATAAGAAACTACCTCGCTACAAGTTACGAGGTAGTTATTAAACATCTTAATATCTTTTAAAGTTAATTTATCCAAATATTCTTGATATATCATTTATCGTTACATAAATCATCAAACCAAATACCAGTGCTAATCCAGCCACCTGCAAAACATAACGAAGTTTTAAAGGTAATTCGCGACCAATTAACTTTTCAACTAAAGCAAAGATTACCTGACAACCATCTAATCCCGGTATTGGTAACAAGTTAAAAATACCAACATTGGTAGAAATTAAAGCTAAAAATATCAGTATTTGGCTAATCGATCCGGTCGCTGTAATTTCAGCAGTAGTAGTAAAAATACCAGCTGGTCCTGATAATTGACCAATAGTGTTAGCTGTATCTGAAAATAATTTACCTAATGTAGTAAATATCAATAATGATAGTGTTTTAAATTGAGACAGAGCATAATTTATCGCCTCAAAAAAACTTAATTGTCGTGTTGCTGAAATGACTCCTAAAATATATGAACCACTTTCTTGATTATAGGTAGCATTGACTTGTTTAGTTTGTGTTTTTCCATCTCTAACTAATTCTACGGTAATAGTAACATCAGAATTATCGGCCGTTGTTATTTCGGCCATAACTTCTCGAATATCATCATATGAACCAATTATACTTTCTTGTCCATCATAAACAATTTTGGTTATTCGATCACCCGCTTCAATACCAGCCATCATGGCAGGACCATTTTCTGTAACTGATCCAATTATCGGATTAGTATCTTGCACTTCAATAAAAGAATAAACCCCAATTAAAATAACAATGGATAAAACAAAGTTCATAAAGACACCAGCTAAAAAAACAACTACCCTTTTCCAACAGCTAATACCATTGATAGTGCGTTCAAAAGGAACATCTTTTAACTCTTCAATTTCATTATCAGCTTCACCAGCCATAGATACAAAGCCTCCAATCGGTAAAGCTCGAACCTCATATTCAGTCTCGCCAACTTTTTTTGAAAAAAGTTTCGGTCCCATTCCAATAGAGAATTCACTACAATATACTCCAAATGATTTGGCAGTAATAAAATGTCCAAATTCATGGATTAAAACAACAATTCCTAAAATTAAAATAAAGACAATTATCGTAATTAAAGTATGCATTAATCTTCTCCTATCTGTTTTAAAACAAAATTACGAGCCCAGGCATCAATTTCAATTAACTGTTCTAAAGTTGGATTTTCAACTAAATTATGGGCTTTCAATGCCTTAGCAACTAAATCTTCAATCTGTAAAAATTCAATTTTATTTTCTCTAAATAAAGCATTTGCCTGTTCATTCGCTCCGTTTAAAACACATGGCATACTGCCACCAGTTCTACCAGCTTGATAAGCCATTTCCAAAGCTCTAAAACGATTAAAGTCTGGTTTTTTAAAGTTCAAAGTAGCAATTTTAGCTAAATCAAGACTTTCACCATTTACTAATACATCACGATCAGGATATGTTAAAGCATATTGAATTGGTAAACGCATATCAGGATTCCCCAATTGTCCAATAACAGATGTATCAACAAATTCCACCATTGAATGAATGATACTTTCAGGATGAATCAAGACTTCTATTTGATCATAAGACACATCAAATAACCATTTAGCTTCAATTACCTCAAGTCCTTTGTTAAACAATGTAGCACTATCGATTGTAATTTTAGCGCCCATCGACCAGTTAGGATGATTTAAAGCTTCTTGAACACTGACCCCGACTAGTTCTTCACGAGTTTTATCACGAAAGCTACCGCCACTAGCTGTTAAAATGATCTTTTTGATTTGACTATGTTTTTCACCATTTAAAGATTGAAAAATTGCAGAATGTTCACTATCGACCGGTAATAAATGAACATTATTTTCTTTTACCAGCTTAGTAATTATATGTCCGGCAACGACTAATGTTTCCTTATTAGCTAAGGCAATATCCTTTTTAGCCTTGATTGCTTCAATTGTCGGTAATAAACCAGCAAAACCAACGATTGCATTTAATACAACATCAACTTCATCTAAAGTAGCAATTCTAACTAATCCATCTTCGCCATAATATACATTGATATCTGGATACTTTTCCTGCAAATAAGTAGCATCTTCCTGTTTTACGACACAGACATTTTTTACTTTTATTAAATTTAATATTTCTTCTACTTTTTTAATATTGTAACCAGCTGACATTGCAACGATTTCAAATTTATCTTGGTGATGATAAACAACATCGACCGTCTGTGTTCCAATAGAACCAGTTACTCCTAAAACTGTTATCTTTTTCATCTTATAACCTCACCATAACTAAAAAGAAACTAAATACTACGGCATTAAAAACAATACTATCGATTCGATCTAAAATACCACCATGACCTGGTAATAAATTAGAGTAATCTTTAACTCCAAAAAAACGTTTAACAGCACTAAAAACTAAATCTCCTATTTGTCCTGTCATTGTTAGTACAAAAAAGGCTGAGATTAAGATTGGATTATTATCAATATAGCCCAAATATGTTCCATAGGCAACAGACATAATCGTACCTAAAATAATTCCTCCAATTGAGCCTTCAATTGTTTTTTTCGGTGATAAGCGTGGAATTAGTTTGTGCTTTCCAAAAAAAACACCACTAAAATAGGCACCAGTATCACTACCATAAGTTGCCAATGCCAATAATATTACATACTGGAAACCATATGTTTCTCTTAAAACTAACAGTGCATGCAACCCGGCACAAATCAAAACTCCCATGGTAAAAATGTATCCTGTTCGCTCTATGGTCAAAGTTTCGTCAAAAATTGTAGCCGCAAATAAAACGATTAAATAAATCATCATCCCATAGGAAGCAATAAATAAATCATGATGATCAAAAATAAAACCATAAATAAAGAACAATAAAACAATTGGATATAAAAATAATTTTATCTTTGGGCGAGCACAAATATGTAACATTTCATATACCGATAAAACCATGATTACGCCAATTAAAGCCTTAAAATAATAGCCGCCCAAAACTACACATGGTATCGCTACAAGCATCAAACAAATTGCTGTAATTATTCTTTGTTTCATTACTTTAACCCTCCAAAACGTCGATCACGATTTTGATATAGCCAAATGGCCTTTTTTAGTTCAATTTCATCAAAATCTGGCCAAAGAACATCAGTGAAAACAAATTCTGCATAAGCCAACTGCCACAAAAGGAAATTTGATAACCTTTGTTCACCACTGGTTCTAACCATTAAATCAACATCTGGTAAATCAGCAGTCATTAATTGTGAGGCAAAAATATTTTCATCTATATTTTCAACCGAAATTTCTCCCTCTAAAACTTTTCCAGCAATTTTTTTAGTGGCTGTAACAATTTCATCACGACCACCATAAATAAATGCAAAGCATAAAATCATTCCGGTATTATTTTTTGTTTTTTCAATAGCCCGATTGATGATTTTCTGCGTTTCATCAGGTGCCATTTCTAAATGACCAATAGTCGTGATTTTAACATTATTTTCCATCAATTCTTTCATGTAAGCCTCGAAAAAATCTTTCGGTAATTTAAAAATATATTGCACTTCTGAATCAGGTCGTGCAAAATTTTCTGTCGAAAAAGCATAAACAGTCATTGCTTTGACCCCTAAACTATTACAGCATAGTGCAATATCACGAATTGTCTTAGTTCCTTCGTGATGGCCATAAGTTCGTGGCATTTTTCTTTTTTTGGCCCATCGTCCATTTCCATCCATAATAAAAGCAATATGTTGAGGAATGTTATTCATATCAAGATCTTGATAGTTGATTTCTTCTTTTTTATCTTTTTTAAAAAACATCTAGTTTTCCTCCCTCGTATAGCTATTCGAGATTATACCATAAAACTACATTAAAAAAAAGGCTTTGCGAAAATCAAAAAGAACACCCTCAGGTGTTCTAATATTATACAGTCATGATATCTTTTTCTTTTTCTTTTCCAATCTCATCAATTTCTTTAACAAATTTATCTGTTAATTTTTGTACTCTCTCTTGACCATCTTTAATTTCGTCTTCGCGGGCATCACTTTTTTTAATTTCATCATTAGCTTCACGACGAATATTACGAATTGATACTTTTGCATGTTCAGCAAATTTCCAAACATTTTTTGCAAACTCACGACGTCTTTCTTCAGTTAAAGCAGGAACCATAATTCTAATTAAATCACCATCATTTTGTGGTGTAAGTCCTAAATTAGCTTCATAAATGCCATGTTCAATATCTTTGATACTAGATTTATCATATGGTTTAATTACTAATTGACGACCTTCAACAACTGAAATACCAGCAATTTGATTAACTGGAGTTGGAGAACCATAATAATTAACCATAACTCGATCAAGCATATTTGGATTAGCACGTCCCGTTCTAATTGTTGCTAAATCGCGACGATAAGCTTCGATTGCTTTAGTCATTCTTTCACTAGTGTCTTCTAAAATCAAATCTATCATTCTATTTTCCTCCTGAAATTATTGTACCAATTACATCACCATTACAAGCTTTAGCAATGTTTCCATCTTCTTGCATATTAAATACGCATAAATCAATATTATTATCTTTACATAAAGTAATTGCTGTTTGATCCATAATCTTAAGATCCTTTTGTAATACATCAAAGTAACTGATGCTATCAAAACGTTTTGCACTAGGATCAACTTTTGGATCAGCAGAATAAACACCATCGACCCCGTTTTTAGCCATTAAAATAACATCAGCATTAATTTCCGCTGCTCTTAATGCTGCAGTAGTATCAGTAGTAAAGAACGGACTACCTGTTCCAGCTCCAAAAATAACGATACGTCCTTTTTCAAGATGACGAATAGCACGACGACGAATGTATGGTTCAGCAACCTGACGCATTTCAATTGCTGTAAGCAATCTAGTAGGAACACCAATTGTTTCTAATGCATTTTGAACAGCTAAGCCATTCATAACAGTTGCTAACATTCCCATGTAATCAGCACTTGAGCGATCCATTCCCATATCAGCACCAGTTTTACCACGCCATAAATTTCCACCACCACAAACAATGGCAATTTCAACTCCTAATTCTTTGGCATCTTTAATTTGGCGAGCAATGTCAGCAACAGTATGCGCATTAATACCAGTTTTGTCGTCACCGGCAAGTGCTTCACCACTTAGTTTCAATAATACTCGATTATACTTCATAATAAACTCCTTGCTTAATATTTATAAAAAGATTTATGCCCTAAGAACATTTCATTATCACAAGATAATGTTTCTTTTCTTAAAAAAATTTAACATATTTTTATATAATAGTCAAGATTGTAAACGGCGTAAAAAAACACCATCTGATTCAAATATGATAATGTCTTAATGTAACAAGATTGATAATGTTCCAACATGTTGGGACATTATCAAAAAAATGCTATACTATAAACCTCACATTTTAAATTGGAGGTTTTGATTATGAGAAAGGTCGATTTAAGAATGAACGAATTAAAAAAATATGAAATTATTAAAAA
>NZ_CALUXO010000052.1 GCF_944324745.1 uncultured Thomasclavelia sp.
AAGATCAAATGAAGCCAAATGAAGAGGAATCCTAATACTTAAAAATGCTCTTGATTATATTGAGAAGGAACACAATTGTACATCATAAATGATCATTTTTGTACAAAATTATATTGACATTTATAAATGTAACCAATCTACTAAAAGCCAACTGCCAATATTTTTAAACTTCTTTAATTCTTAACATAATTTTTAGAAAGCATTTAAATAATTACCCGTTTTGTTTTAGATTAGCTGTCTATACTAATATCGAGGTGAAAATGATGCACAAAATTATCGAAAATAAAAAAAACATAATTTCTATTGCTTTGTCCTTTTTAATTATGGGATTAATTTGCTTAATCTTATATCAGCCATTTTCTTATTATTTAAGTAACCCTGAAACTTTAAAAACAAAATTAGAGCTACTTGGAAACTGGGGCAAGTTAATTTTAGTATTAGTGATGAGTCTTCAGGTAGTCTTTGTCTTTTTACCTGGTGAAATTATCGAAGTAGCTGCGGGATTTTGTTATGGACCAATAGAAGGTTTAGGAATTTGTTTATTGGGCTGTATTTTTGGCAGTATTATTATTTATTGGTTTATTGAAAAATATGGCATCAAATATGTTCAAAAGTTTTTTGATTTAAAGAAGTTTCATGAAGTTGCTTTTTTAAAAAAGGAAAAGAATTTAGAAATAATCATTTTTATTATTTTCTTTATTCCTGGGACTCCTAAAGACTTATTAACATATCTTGCTCCTTTTACTAGAATCAAATTACCAACTTTTTTACTTATTACCACGATTGCTAGAATTCCGTCAGTTATTACCAGTACGATTGGTGGCGATGCTTTGTTTAGTCAAAATTATCCTTTTACAATTCTTGTCTTCGTTATAACCGGAATTGTCTCATTAGCTGGTCTAATAATTTACAATTATTATATTAAAAAGAAAAATCTTTAGAAAATCTTTGGAAATCATCCCTACTAATCTTTATACAATCATTCTATAATAAGAAATTGAAAGAAGGTATGATTATGACAAAAGATAATATTCTAGTAGTTGAAGACGAACAAGAAATTGCTAAAGCAATTGAAATCTATTTAAAATCACAAAATTACAATGTCTATATTGCCAACAATGGCCAAGAAGGTTTAGAAATGATCGACAAACATGAAATTCATCTGGCAATTGTTGATATTATGATGCCAATCATGGATGGAATTGAAATGACGATGAAATTACGTGAAAAATATGATTTTCCGGTTATTTTTCTCTCAGCCAAATCTGAAGATATCGATAAGATTACTGGCTTAAATATCGGCGGTGATGATTATGTTACTAAACCTTTTGTTCCGATGGAACTGTTAGCTAGAGTTTCATCGCAATTAAGACGCTATCATAAATACTTGGATATGCTTGATAAAAACCAAGAAACCAGCAATAAATATATCGTCGGTGGTTTAGAATTAGATTTAGACACTAAACAGGTTACTGTTGATGGAAAATTAGTTAAAGTGACGCCAATTGAACTTAAAATTTTAGAATTGCTGATGAAAAAACCAGGACGGGTTTTTTCTAGCGAACAAATATATGAAATAGTCTGGAATGAAGCAGCTATTAATACCGAAACAGTTATGGTGCATATTCGTAATTTACGAGAAAAAATTGAAATCAATCCTAGTAACCCCCAATATTTAAAAGTAGTCTGGGGCGTGGGATATAAAATTGAAAAAATGTAGGTGATAAAATGACAAAAAAGAAAATTATCTTTTCAATTCTATCTCTAATTATTGTCATAACATGTAGTATCGGAGTTTTCTCCTGCTATCGTGTTGTAGAAAATCGGCAAAATGAAATTCATTTCAATGATACAACCATCTTATATGATATATTTAGTATAGTTTATCCCGTTAGTTACGAACTTAAAGATGGTGTTGACAGTGACAAATTAAGCCAATATATAACTGCTAATCAAACCGCCACCGATATGTTTTATCAAAACGCTATTGCTGACGGCCAGTTAGTACTGACTGAAAAAAGAAATATAAAATATTATGCCGAAAGTGATAGTCGTATAACTGGCAATACTAGCGATGCTCTATCAAATATCAGTAACGACCAAGAACTTCAAGATAAATATCAATGGTACATTAGATTATCATTTGATGAAAATGGCAGTTTAACTTATGATAGTTTAGGTTGTGATGAAACAAGTAATCAAAATTATGAATTAATCTGGAATAATTATAAACAAAGTTCTTTTAATTATTTAGATGAATACGATGTTAATTGGCAATTAGCTAATCCTACTAACTTTACTATTTATATAGCCGTACCGACAAATATTGTTGCTAATTCTAATGACTATCTGGCTGATTATGCAACCTATTATTTAGAAATAGCTAATATTTTTCCTTTTGCTTTTATAGCTGGGTTAATTGTTGTTTTATACACTTTAATCTATCCATACACAGTTGAAAAAGAAGTTGGCGCTTTAAAATATCCAGCTAAAATTAAATTAGAACCTTTGTTTATTCTAGCAGCTATAGTATATACTGGAATTATTGTTATTATTTATGGCCTGATCGTTGATTACAGCAACGGATATTTTATTGACAAGTTAAATGCTATTGGCTTTAATCAATATAGTGGATTAATCGTTGCAATGATGAACGTTATTGCCTGGTCAGCACTATTACTGCTTATCCTTTTTACAACTTATTATTTTAAATCTTATTTTAAAGAAGGGTTAATTAATTCATTAAAAAATAATACAGTCTGTGCCTGGATAATTAAATGGATCAAACGTTTAATTGATAAAGCTGCTGATTTTGACTTTAATAATGAAGTAAATAAGACTATTTTAAAAATAGTAATTGTTAATGCAATTATTGTTTCGATAATTTGTTGTTTCTTTACTTTCGGTATCTTTTTTACCTTAATTTATTCAATTATTATTTTCTGGATTTTAAAAACTAAGTTCCAGCAATTCCAAAATGATTACCAGGTTTTATTAAACGCTGTCAAGCGTTTATCTAATGGTGATTTTGATGTAGAAATTCATCAAGATATCGGTATATTTAATACTTTAGGTCATGAATTTACTAATGTAAAAAACGGTTTTGAAAAAGCCGTAAATGAAGAAGTCAAATCTCAAAAAATGAAAACTGAGTTGATTTCTAATGTTTCCCATGATTTAAAAACTCCTTTAACCTCTATTATTACTTATATCGATTTATTAAAAAACAATGATCTTGATCAAAACCAACAACAAGAATATCTTAACACCTTAGATCGTAACGCTTTAAGATTAAAAAAATTAATTGATGATTTATTTGAAGTTGCCAAGGTTAACAGCGGTGATATCAACTTACACCTTGTTCCTGTTGATATAGTTGCATTGATCCAACAGGCAAAATTTGAATTAGATGATCAATTTAAAGCTAAACAGCTAACATTTAAAACTAATTATCCAAATGAGAAAATTACGTTATTATTAGATAGTTCTAAAACATATCGTATTTTCCAAAATTTATTAATTAATATTAGTAAATATGCTTTAGAGAATACTCGAGTTTATTTAGACGTTATTAAACGTGATAATCAAGTAATCATTACCTTTAAAAATATCTCTGCTGATGAAATCAAGATATCTGAAGCTAAATTAGTTGAACGATTTGTGCAGGGGGATACTTCTAGAAATACCAGTGGTAGTGGTTTAGGATTATCCATTGCTAAAAGCTTTACTGAAATCCAGCACGGAACTTTTACTATTAATGTTGATGGTGATTTATTTAAAGCAACGGTAATCTTTAATTTAGATAAGTAAAATAGATTAGAACAAAGTTCTAATCTATTTTTTATTTTTTGGCATACCTTTTAATTATACCAATTCCAATTGGATACGGTCCAGTGTGCACACCAATCGTTGCCCCAATTTGTCTTACGAAAACCTCATCATCAAATCCTGGAAAAGCTTTTTTTAATTCATTTACAAAAACATTCTTAAACTCTTCACCTTCTGCTTCGTCATAACCAAATCCCACTGCAAAACGATATTCATTAATATCAGCATTAATTTCTTGAAGATAGCTAATTGCTTGTTCAATCACTTTATTTTTAGATTTTTTACGACCACGGGTTATTCCATTATTAAATATTTCACCATCTTTCAATAGAATCAATGGCTTAATTCCTAGTGCTCCAGCAGCGATTCCCGAAAGTTTTCCTACTCGACCACCATGAATCAAATAATCCATACTGCCAATCGTAAAAAAGATTCGTCCACTTTCTTTAATTTGATTAATAAAAGCCACTGTTTCCTCCAAAGTTGCGCCACTATTCTTTTTAGCTACCGCTTCTTCAACTAACATCCCGTGCAAGACAGTATTAACAGTCGCATCAATAATTTCAATTTTAGCATCAGGATAGTCATCTAATAAAATATTTTTGGCATTTACTGCCGAATTAAAAGAACCAGAAAATTTAGTAGTTATACATATGCAAATAATATCAATATTTTGCTCAACTAATGGAGTAAAAACATTTAAATAGTCTTGAATAGAAGGCATTGAGGTTTTAGGAAATACTTTAGGATTATCAACCATAAACTGATAAAAATCACGAATCGGTATTTCTTCAAGTTCTTTTTGATAATTCACGCCATCGATTGAGATATAAAAAGGTACTACCGTTACATCTAATTTTTTTGTGATTTCAGGTGATAAGTCACATGACCCATCAGATATTATCTTATACATTTTCTTCCCTCTTTTCTCATTCTGTTACCTTTATTTTACTAAACCGCTTTCAATTAGTACAGTTTTTTTCCATTATTTATAAAATATATTAAGCAAATAGAAAAAAGCTACAAAACCATTGGTTTTGTAGCTAATTAATTAACATCCATATTTATCTAAAATTTCTTGGTATTTACCACTGTCTTTAATATTTTGAAGTCCTTGATTGAACATTTCAATTAATTCAGAATTCTCACCTTTCATTACTGCCATACCATATCCAGTAGCATTTTCTTTTTCAACTGGCATTTTAAAATCATACGTTCCTTGAGAAATTGTATAACCTAAAACTGGTTCATCTTCAAAGCAAGCTGCTGCTTCACCAGCTTTTACCTGTTCAAACATTGAAGTTGAATCTTCAACTACTACTACAGTATAACCATATTTATCAGCATTCTCCTCAGCTAATGAAAGACCAGCTGTTCCCATTTTGGCAACAACAGTTTGGCCACGTAAATCTTCCCAAGAATTAATATCAGAATCAGCTAATACTGCAAATGTCTGACCAGTTTCATAATATGGATCAGTAAAGTCATATTTTTGTTGTCTTTCTTCGGTAATTGACATTCCAGCAATTACGGCATCTTTTTCACCAGATTCTAATGCTGTTACTGCAGCATCAAAACCTAATGCCTCTACTTTATAGTCAAAACCTTGATCTTCCGCAATGGCAGCTAAGAGTTCCATATCAACTCCAACTAATTCACCATCAACTTCCATTTCAAATGGTGGATAAGTAACGTCAGTACCGATAGTGTAAACCTTATCTCCTGAATCATCACCTGAACCGCCACACCCTACTAATCCTAGGGCCATAATACCTGTTAGTGCTACTTTTAATAATCTTTTCATCTTTTTCTCCCCCTTTTGCCTAACATTTATAATATCTTATTCAAGAAATCAATTGTTCTTGATTCTTTTGGATGTAGAATCACCTCTTCTGGTGTTCCTTCTTCAACGATGTAACCTCCATCCATAAAGATTACTCGTGAACCAACCTCTCTGGCAAAGCCGATTTCGTGAGTAACTACTATCATTGTCATTCCTTGCTTAGCCAGGCTTTGCATAACTTCCAATACTTCTCCAACCATCTCCGGATCTAAAGCGCTAGTTGGTTCATCAAATAACATAATATCAGGATTCATCGCTAATGAACGAGCAATAGCAACTCTTTGCTTTTGACCACCAGATAATTGAGATGGATAATTATCAGCTTTATCTTCCAAGCCAACTCGTTTTAATAAACTGTAAGCTTTTTCTTTAGCTTCATTTTTGCTCATTTTTTTCAATGCAACTGGTGCTAGCATAATATTTTGTAATACTGTTTTATGTGGGAAGAGATTGAAATGTTGAAAGACCATTCCAATATTCTCTCTTACCTTATTTAAGTTTGTCTTTTTATCAGTCAAATCATGACCATCGACAATTACCTGGCCACCAGTAATATCTTCCAAGTGATTTAAACATCTTAGAAAAGTTGATTTACCAGATCCAGAAGGACCAATCAAACAAACTACTTCACCCGTTTTTATTTCTACACTTATATCTTTTAATACTTCCAATTTGCCAAAATTTTTCTTTAGATTGTTGACAATAATTTTACTACTGTTTTCCATATGAATACCTCTTTTCTAATACTTTAGATAACTTAGATAACAATAGACAGACAACTAAGTAATAAGCAGCCATCATACAGTAGAGAACCATTACCTGATCGCTTGCAGCTGAAGCATGAATACGTCCATTATTAGTCAATTCACGCACTCCAATTGTTGATAATAATGATGTATCTTTAATGGAAATAATGTATTGATTAATAATAGAAGGTAACATCGTTCGGATTGCTTGTGGCAAAATAATTTTTATCATAGTTTTACCATAACCTAAACCTAACGAACGTGCTGCCTCGAATTGTCCGACATCAACTGATTCAATTCCAGCTCGAACAATCTCTGACATATAAGCACCAGCATTTAAAGTTAAAATAACTACCCCAGCGGTAAAAGCACCACCAATACTATTCCACTGAAAGCCAGTACTTGCTCTTAAAACTTGAGGAATACCATAATAGATAATTAAGATTTGTACCAATAGTGGTGTTCCCCGAATTAAGTCTATGTATACTCGGCTAATAATTTGAAAAATTCTCGTAATAATATTTTTATTTTTTGCAGAATTAACTAGTCCAATTATAATTCCAAGTAACGATGCAAAAATTAACGATAGCACTGATAATCTAATAGTCATCAAAAATGCATCAAAGTAACTAGGAAAATATTCAACGAATATATTAATTAGATACATTTATTTTGCCCCCTAACAATATTGTATACAAGTATTACAGAATTCAATATACACGATATTATCTGAAAAGTCAAATAAATATTTATCATTATAATATATTTTTATTAAAAACGTTTGTTTTTAATCTTGATAAATAAAAAAACTATAACAAAAAACTAGTTTATAAACCAGTTTCCATTATAGCTTTTAAACATTAATTATTTAGTTGTAAGTAATAAGTAGGATGTTGCAGTCCTGTTGGCTTATAATACTCATCATGATCATAAATAAACCCTAATTTATTTAGTAGCTTTTTTGAAGCTAGATTATCAGGATTATGTCCAGCCATTAAATATTTTGCCTTCAAAATATTAGCTGCATATTTGATTATAGCTTTAGCAGCTTCGTAGCCATATCCATGATGCCAAAAATCCGGGAGTAAGTGAAATCCTAGTTCATAACCATTACTATCTATTTTTCTCAAGCCACAGCAACCAATAAAATTTTCACTTTCAAGTTCAAATACTGGCCAATATTGAACATGATTTCTTTGATTACTAGTAATTTCTAAATCAAGACGATTAATAATATCTGATAAATCAAAACTACCTGTAGCGCTTATATATTTTGTTACCTGGCTATTTCCCCATAAACGTTTAGCCAATTCCAGATCATCATTATTCCAGGTAGAAAACTTTAAACGTGATGTTTGTAAAAAATATTCTCTAGTCATATTTTTTTACCTCCAAAATAAAAAGACGATTTGATATCGTCTTTATTATAAAATTTTATCTGATTTTGGCAAGACAATTTTAAAAGTAGTCCCCTCATTTAATTTACTACTTAAATGAATATTACCATGATAATAATGAACAATATGTTTAACGATAGCTAAACCTAAACCGGTTCCTCCAGTTTCCTTATCACGCCCTTGATCACATCTAAAGAAACGTTCAAAAACCCGTCCTTGATCGATTTTAGAAATACCACGGCCAGTATCACTAACTTCAATTACAATATCACTATCAGCATCAAATACTCTAATTAATATTTTTCCATTTTCAACATTATATTTGATAGCATTAGTAATCAGATTATTAAATAATTGATGCATATGTTGATGATTGGAGATATACGTAATATCTTCTACTTCTTTTGTGACTGTTAAATGACGTTTATCAATTTCCACCCATAAAGCATCAACAATTTCATCAACTAATGGTACAATATGAACCGGATGTTTTATTACATCAATATCTTTATTTTCTAAGCGAGAAATCATCAAGATATCATTAATTAAATTAGACATATTATCAACTTCATCATGAATCTTATCTAAAGCTTTTTTTCTTGAAGCATCATCATTGATTACTCCGGTCTCTAATAATTCACTATATCCACGAATAGAAGTAATTGGAGTTTTTAATTCGTGTGAAACATTAGAGAAAAACTCTTGACGCATTTTCATAGCATTATGTTGTTCTGTTATATTAACAAACAGTAAAGTAACGCCATAATCTACTTTAGCGACATAACAGTTATAAAATTCTTTTTCTTTTTCAATTTCAACTACTTGACGTTCAATTGATAAATGATCTAAAGCATTAATAATCTTAAAATCAAAAATAAAATCCTTGATTGACTCATTTAAAACAATCCGATCCCCATATAATTTTTGGGCTTTACGATTGACCATCAAAACATCAAGATTACTATCCAATAAGATAAAACCTTCCTTCATCTGGTCAAGAATACCATTGATCTTAATTCGTTCTTCTTTCAGTGTTTTTAAAGTATCATGAATCGTTTTAGCCTGTTCCTCTAGTTTAGAGGCAATAATATTAAATTCATCATACTTATAAATATCAAACTCTAATTCACGATAATCTTTCATTTTCATAACTTGAGTTGTTATTTCCTGAAGTGGCGCTGTCAAGGTATTAGAAAAACGTTTAGATAAAATCAATGCGATAGCCAGTGAAATAATAGCACCTATCCCTAAAGGTTTTATTAGCATTGGAATATAATCAAAAATACCATCATATGGAACTGAAAGTCGCACGATATAATCATCATTAAAATAAGCAACGTATAACATATTTTCACCAACGGTTTGAGAATAACGAGTGGCATAACCAACTCCATCACTTAAAGCCTCTCTAACCTCTTCTCGTCCATAGTGATTTTCTTCAATTGTATCAGCATCACTATCGGCTAGAACATCACCATTAGTATCAATGATCGTCAAACGAGTATTCTCGTTATACGCAAGAGGATTTAAAGCTTCCACTTGGGCCTTTAAATCCTTAGTATCATCTAACTGATATTCAATTAATCGAACAGCATACAACATATCTTCTTCAGTGTTTTCTAATTGTTGATTAGAAAGAATGACCATTGAAACACTGCTTGATAGAACTAACGTAATGACTAAGACAATTAGAAAATAGCGAAATATAGTTTTATTCACTATCATCATCTCCTTCGTAGAAACGATATCCGACACTACGTACTGTTCTAATATACTTATGTCCATCATCTTTTAACTTACTACGTAAAGCTCGAATATGCACGTCTAGAGCTCGTGATTCACCAATGAAATCATATCCCCATATTTCATTTAGTAATTCTTCACGTTCAACAACGCGATGTTTATTGTCCATCAAATACACTAATAATAAATACTCTTTATTAGTAAGTTCTAGATTATGCCCATCCAAAGTTACTGTTCTTGTTTGTTTATCTACTGTTATATGTTTAGTTTTAATAACATCACTTGTTTTATGACGGCGTAACAATGACCGGACCCGTGCTTGTAACTCAAGAATTCCAAATGGTTTAGTCATATAATCATCTGAACCACTGTCTAAACCATTTACTTTATCAATTTCACGATCTTTAGCACTTAGAATTAAAATTGGTAATTCATTATTAGTTTCTCTAATTTTTACAATTGCTTCCAGACCACTCATTTTAGGTAACATTAAATCAAAAATAGCTAAGCTTGGTGCTTTTTTATCAATCTCCGCTAAAGCATCAATTGCATTATCAAATTGAACTACCTCATAACCATTACTTACTAGTGCCAAATTTATAATCTCGCGAATATTTTCATCATCTTCAATTACAAAAATACGTTCAGCCATTGTTTACCTCCTAAATTAATCGTGAATTATCAATTGCTCCTGTTTGGTTAAATTCAACCCATTCACAGATATTTACAGCATGATCACCGATTCTTTCAAAATATTTTGCAATCATCAAGAAATTGATTACAACATCAATATTATCTGCAGATTCTTTTACTATCTGAATTAATTCTACCTTAACTTCTTCAAATAGTCCATTCATTTTAGATTCCATTGTTTTAATTTCATTAGCTTTATCAAGACTTGACTGATGGAAAGCTTCAACAGAACCTTTAACCATATCTTTAGCTAATGCAGCCATACTAGGGATATGTTCGACCATTTTGTAAGGACTTGAAACATCTGTTTCTAATAAAATTTCTGCAATATCAGCACCTTGGTCACCAATTCTTTCCAAATCAGTTACAACTTTTAATGCTGTAGAAACAGTTCTTAAATCACTTGCAACAGGTTGTTGTTTTAAAATTAATGATAAACAACGTGCTTCAATTGTTCTTTCCATATCATTAATTACTTTATCACCTGAAATAATATCTCGACAAAGTTCCCGATCACCACTTTTAAAAGCAGTAATACAGTTTTCAATTGCTAGAACAACTGAATGACACATTTTATCTAAATCAACATGTAATTTATTTAAATCATTTTCAAAATTACTTCTTAACATATTAATCTCCTATCCAAATCTTCCGGTAATATATTCTTCAGTCCGTTTATCCTTAGGCATACCAAAGACATCTTTTGTTTTACCGTATTCTACCATTTCTCCCACTAAGAAAAAAGCAGTGTAATCAGCAATACGACTTGCTTGTTGCATATTGTGAGTTACAATTGCAATCGTGTATTTATCTTTTAATTCTAACAATAATTCTTCAATTTTTAAAGTAGAAATTGGGTCTAAGGCACTAGTAGGTTCATCCAATAAGATTACATCTGGTTCCACTGCTAATGCTCTGGCAATACATAGACGTTGTTGTTGCCCACCTGATAATCCTAATGCACTTGTATGTAAACGATCAGAAACTTCTTCATAAAGTGCAGCAGCTTCCAATGATTCTTTAACAATTTTATCTAATTGCTTTTTATTTTTGATTCCATGAATTCTAGGACCATAAGCAACATTATCGTAAATACTCATTGGAAAAGGATTAGGCTGTTGGAATACCATCCCAACTTTTTTTCTTAAGACAGTTGTATCAACTCGTTGATCATAAATATCTTCACCATCTAAAGTTACTTTTCCAGTTATTTTAACATCTTTTACATAGTCATTCATACGGTTCAAAGTCTTTAAGAAAGTTGACTTTCCACACCCTGAAGGACCAATAAAAGCAGTAATACAATTTTCTTTAATATCTAGATTAACACCCTTTAAAGCGTGCTTTTCACCATAATATAAATCTAGATTTCGTGCTTCAATTTTATTTTCCATTCTAATCCACCTTATTTACATCAAATTTATTTGAAATCCATTTTGCCAGGAAGTTCAATCCTAAAACTAAGACAATTAGTACTAAGGCAATAACAAATGAGATTTCATAATCTCCACGTGCCATGTTCAAATATAATTGAATTGTCAAAGTTGCACCAGAGCTAAATAAATGACTAAAGATATTTGAAGGTAAAACACTTACTGATCCAGCAGTAAATAATAATGCTGCAGATTCAGCAACAATTCTACCAATACCAAGAATAATACCAGTTAAAATACCAGGCATTGCACTTGGAAGTAATACCGTTCTAATCATATACCATTTAGTAGCTCCAATACCTAATGCTGCTTCACGATAACTCTTTGGCACTCCCTCTAAAGCCACTTGAGTATTTCTAGTTATGATTGGTAAAATCATAATTGCTAAAGTTAATGAACCAGTTAAAATTGAAAACCCTAATCCTAGCAAGTTACCAAAGAACAGCATTCCAAACAAACCGTAAATAATTGATGGAATACCCGCTAATACTTCGGTTGTAAAAGAAATAACTTCAACAAATCTTTTATTTTTAGCATATTCATTTAAGAATACTGCTCCTCCAATTCCAATTGGACAAGCAATCAATAAAGTAACAATAACAATATATAATGTATTAATGATATTAGGTAAAATACCAATAGTACCATTTAAAAGACTAGTAGCATTTACTAAATATGAAAAATCAAAATATGGAACCCCACGATAAACAATATAACCAATACATACAACCAAAACAAATACTGAAAAAGCACTTGCCAGTTGAATCAAGAAATTTAAGACTTTATCACTAATACGATTTTTTTTATCGTAAATACTTAAACTATTCATTTTCGTCTCCTCTCTTGATGATAAATGTTAAAATTAGATTTATCGCCATAATAAAAATAAATAATACTAAACCGATCGTAAATAATACTTGACGGTGAGTTCCAGAAGCATAACCCATTTCTGATACGATACCAGTTGTTAAGAAACGAACTGAATTAAATGGTAATGGTGCATTGACTGAGTTACCAGCTACTAATAAAATAGCCATCGCTTCACCAATTGCTCGTCCTACCCCTAAAACTATCGCAGAAACGATACCTGATTTTGCACTAGGCAATACAACTTTAAAAATTGTTTGCATTTGGCTTGCTCCCAAAGCCAAAGAACTTTTACGATAATCATCTGGAACAGCTTTTAAAGCAGTTTCTGTAATATTAATTAAAGTAGGCAAAATCATAATTGCCAAAACAATAATAGCAGAAATTAAGTTGGCTCCACCAGTAAATTGATGAGTTTCTGATCCGGCAAAAATCCACATTTCGATTTTATACATAAATGGACAGACAATTAAAATACCTAATAACCCATATACTACAGATGGAATACCAGCTAATAATTCAATTGCAGACTTAACAATTGATCTAACTCGAGGGTTAGCTAATTCAGCTAAGTTAATAGCTGTAAATAAACCAATAGGTACCCCGATTAAAATTGCTAAGAATACCCCAACAATTGACGTTAAAATAATCATTAAGATCCCAAATTGAGGATCCGCAGCCGTAGGTGCCCAAACGCTGCTAAAAAGAATATCGGTAAGTCCTACTTCAAAAATTGCAGGAGTACCGGAAATAATCATATACCCAGTAATAGAAACTACTGCAACTATGGATACAATAGCACAGCCACGAAATATTATCGCGGCTGCCTTTTCTACCATAGACTTTGTTTTTCTATTACTAATAATAGATAACATGTCTTTTTTCATAATTTACTCCTAGTTTGGACTAACTAATCCACATTGTTCGATGATTTTTTGTCCAGCTTCACTATTAATGTAATCGAATAAAGCTTGAACAGCTTTGCTTTGTTCGCTGATTTCACCTTTAGTTGCCATTACGAATGGTCTTTGTAATGTGTAAGAACCATCTTTAATAGTATCAGTACTGATTGCAACATCATCTAAAGTTAAAGCTTTAACTGTATCATCTAATGCTTCAAAAGAAACATATCCAATAGCACCTGCAGTTTCAGCTACACGAGCTTTAACAGCACCAGTTTCATTTAATTCTTGAGCATAAGCACATTGATCTTCAATACCTAAGATTTCTTCAAAGGCTCCACGAGTTCCTGAACCAGCTTCACGTCCGATAACTACGATTTCTTGATCTGGTCCACCAACTTGAGACCAGTTAGTAATTTGACCAGTATAAATTTGAACTAATTGATCAGTAGTTAAGTTATCAACTGCATTATCAGGATGAGTAACAATTGCAATACCATCAATTGCAACAACATTTTCAACTAAACCTTGACTCTTTTCATCATCAGTTAATGCTCTTGATGAATCACCAATATCAGCAGTTCCATCAATTGCTGCTTCAATACCAGCACTTGAACCAGTAAATTGTGGTTCTAAAGTTAAGTTAGGATATTCTTGTTGAATACCTTCAGCTAAAGTATTAACAAATTCTTCCATTGAAGTAGAACCATTTAAGCTAATTGTTCCGCTGATGTCTCCACCTTCAGAAGAATCATTAGATCCGCCACCGCATCCAACTAACCCTAAGCATAATACTAATGTTAATAAAACTCCAAATACTTTTTTCATACTTTTTAAATCCCTTCCTTTATCTTTTCTTAAGACACATATATAATAATCAAATTGATAGTCCCGTTATATCAATAATGTGTATTTATTATGTTAAGTTTATGTAAAGAAAAAAGAGAATCCCCGCTAATTCTCTTTTGAATACATCGTTAACATCTCTCTTAACCTAATATTAACATTTCTCCGTAAACTCTCTGGAGCTACAACTTCAATTTTATCTTGAAGCATCATTATCCAGCCAATCAAGCCATCAGATAAAACGACATCATTAATAACCGCTTCAATTCGTTCTCGATCAATTCTTCTAACATAAATATCTTGGCCAAACTGACTAACTATTTCCCTAATTACTCTTCGATCAAAAATAATTTTTAAATCAATATGCTCTTTACTAAAAAACATATTAACACTATTTTCAAATTCCTTAATGACATCATAACGATCTTGAAGATCTTCATAACGTCCCCTTTGTTGCAAAACTAAACGCATGCGATCAATTCGATAGACTGATAAACTATCTTTTCTTTTGTTAAAATAACCGACTAAATAATAAATTGAATTACGCACCAAAACCCGATATGGTGAAATGACATATGTTTCAGCATCAACATTACCATTAGTATGAAATACTTCTACCAAACGATTATCTTTAATATCATAACTGACATATTTAAAAGAAATATTACGATGATTATTTATTGCTTTGATGATTGTCGTTAAACTAACTAACAAATCAAAATCTAATTCATGGTTTTTATTATCTTCAATATATAGGCGTTCTTGTTGATTACAAGAGCTTAATATTAATAACTTATCTAACAGTTGTTTGGCTGACTTTTGATCTAATGCATTATTTGCCATAACACTATCAACTAAAAACTGCAATTCACCATCTTCAAAAAAATCTTCATCAATAATAAACCCTTTGCGTCTAATCGTTTTTATTAACTGCTTATTAGTAAAACAATAATAAAAATCATTAATTCGCTCTACTAAACTATAAACAGTTTTAATATTAACACTAATATCATATTTGGCTAAAGCTTCAATAATTTCTTTACCTGTAATTGCCTCTTTGCTTTCCATAATCACTTTAAAAACATAAAACAATTTTTTACCCATGTTATTCTCCTAATCATTAATCAATTCAATCGGTACATACATCATTTTAGCATATTTACGATATAATCGTGGATTATAATTATATAATGCCGGTAGATATCGCTCAATTTCATCATCAATACTTACATATTTAAAATAATGATATACCTTTTTATATTCCTTTTCTAGCAATAATATCCGACAAATCAAATAATAATATTTATCCTGGCTGAAATTTAATTTTTGACATACCGATAAAACAAATGGTTCGATTACTTTAGGAGAATATTTTATCAAATGTCTTAATAGGCAATATATTTCAACTGAAAAACCACCTAGTTCTAAAATATGGTTTAATAATTTATATTTATAGACTAATAAAGGATAAAAATGCTGATCAATCAATATATTCATCATAATCAAATGATATTCCATAGCTTCAAAACTACTAACCCGATCAATCAAACGTTTTATTCTAGTAAACACTAAAATTTCAATTTCTTTATTTTTAGAAATTTTTCTTTTCAACATATGTAGATCCATACTTTGATTAATTAAATCATGGACATCTTGAATATCATCACATAACTTTAATAAATAACGTTTTACACTAATAATATCCTGATCATATACACACCAATAACTTTGTTTCATTTATCTCACTCCCTTTATCTACATTTATTATAGTATTTTCTTACAATTTTATACCAACACAAACCCCTTTTTTAAATCCTAAAAAACGGTTTTAAATAAAAAAAGCGAGATTTCTTAAATCCCGCTAGATATTTAATTGTACGTGTGTAAGTGTTAATCTCTCAATTGATCTTAATTAGTTTCCCCTGCTTCTTCTTGAAGCTTTTGTTTTTCTGTTAATTTGAAGAACGGATAATATAAAAGCATATCCAATAAAATAAGTCCAATAACCATAATACCAGCTTTAATATCCATACAACCAAGCGCTGCGCCTATTGGAGCCGGTGTTGTCCATGGAGTCTCAATTACTCCTTTACCAACGATATTAAATGCCATTAATGCATATGCAATAATCGAATTAACTACTGGTACAAATATAAATGGTATCATCATCAATGGATTAAGAACCATTGGCAAACCAAAAATTATTGGTTCATTGATATTAAAAATTGCCGGTCCGATTGATAATCTTCCCAATGTTTTCAGCTCTTTTGATTTAGATCTTACTAATAACAAACATAATCCCAAGGTAGCTCCCCCACCACCTAAAGTAATTACATAAGACCAGAATGGTTGTGTGAAGAAATGAACAATTGTACTTCCTTCACTAAATGCAGTAATGTTTGCAACTAAATACATCTGCATAAATGGTAATCTAATTGGTTGTGTAATGCTTGCTCCATGTAATCCAAAGAACCAAAATGTTTGAGCAATAATCGTAATCAAGCAGATTCCTACCAAAGAATCTAATCCAGAAACTGCAGGCGCTAAAATAGTCATCAACATGCTAGGTAATAATTCACCACTTAAATTTTGAATTACTAAAGAAGCACCATAGAAAATAACCACACAAGCAAATAATGGAATGATTGCATCAAATGATGAAGCTATTGCTGGTGGTACACCTTCTGGAAGTTTAAAACGAACGTCTTTCTTCAATAAAAAACGCATAATTTCAACACAGCCAATAGAGCATAATATTCCTGTAAAAATTCCCTTAGCATCTAAATATGTAGTCGGAATATACGATCCTGCTTGTGCTAATAAATCCGATGCACTGGCTCCTTCATTAATTAAAGCACTAGGCACTGCTGAAAGTGATGGTGCTGACATAATTAGAAATACAGCAGTTGTAACAACTGCAGCATTTAGACCTGGCATATCATATCTTTTAGCTAAATGATATGATATTGAAAATGTGACAAATAACCCCATTAACGCCATAGTCATATTATATGGTACTTGAAGCACAGCCTTATATGTTTGTGCCCAATTATACCATCCCATTAACATATCACTGATAAATCCCCAATCAGGTAATGTATCTGGTGTAAATGGTGGTGTTGAAATAATTAAACAAACCCCACCCAAGATAGATAATGGAATTGCAACAACCATACCATCACGAATTGCTGCTAAATGTTTTTGATTCCCTAATTTGTTGGCAACCGGAACCAAAGTACGATTAGCAAGTTCATTAAACTTATCCATAAAATTCATTGCTATCTCCCCTTTCTTTACCTGAAAGTATATATAACAGCAAAAATAAAATCAGTAAATTTCCAAAACTTTGAAGTTATTTCCAATTTTTAGAAATAACTTGTAATAAAAAGAAATTTTATTATAGAATAAAAATAATGCCCTTAAACTCATCAAAAAACATTCTTGACAAATCACATTTTTATTATTGACTTTCACTTTTATCCAACTATAATTACTAATGTGTAAGTGTTATCTCCTCAATGATAAATAAAATCATGACGGAGGTAAAATATGAAATTAATTATTGAAAAAACTGAAAAAGAAATGAGCGAAAGTGCTTTGCACATTTTACTTGGTGCGATGATGCAAGACAAGCGAGTAAATATTTCCTTAACAGCTGGAAAATCACCAATACAACTATATAAAATGATGGCTCCACTTGTTAAAGATAAAGAACAATTTAAAAATGTTCAATATTATTTATTCGATGAGGCTCCATATCAAGATAAACCATATGGTCCAAATTGGGAAGAGATGCATGAGTTATTTTTTGACGCTGCCAATATTCCTGATGAGCAAATTCACACAACGACTATGGAAAATTGGGAAAAATATGATTGGGAAATTCGTCAAGCTGGTGGTCTTGATGTCATGTTGATCGGACTTGGATGGGACGGTCATTTTTGTAGCAACTGTCCTAGATGTACTCCAATGGATAGCTATACATATATCATGGATCGCAAAACTAAAAATAAGCTTAACCCAACATATCCACCAAAACCAGATTTACCTTTTACATTATCAATGGGGCCTAAAAGTTTAATGCGTGTAAAACATCTAGTTATGATCGTAAACGGAAAACATAAAGCAGAAATTTTAAAGAAAATGATCGAATCACCAATCAGTGATGAATTACCATCAACAATCTTAAAATTACACCCTAACTTTACAGTTATCTGCGATCAAGATGCAGCTTCATTATTAAACATAGATGATTACAAAGAATATCGACTTTAAAATCATCATACTAACTCCGGGACTATCCGGAGTTTTTTGGTCTTTCCAAGATTTGGAAATTAATTGTCGATAGACTACTTGAATTGTTATAATTTAACATTGAAAATGGAGGTAATTATGGCAAACAAGAAAATTAATCAGTTACAATCGAAAAATGTTATTATTGAAACAAGAACCAGAAGATTTTTTGCCCTATTAATTGACTGGTATTTGACTCAAACGATTTCAGTAATCCCAATTACGTTTTATCTGCGTAACGGCGACTATCTAAAACCCTATATGTTTGATTTCAGTTCCTATTCATTTCCTGTAGGTTTAGGATTAATCATCTATGGAATAATAATCGGTCTTATTTATTATTGGTTAATTCCATCATACCTTTTCAATGGCCAAACCATTGGTAAAAAAATATGTAAAATTAAAATAGTTACAACTAACTATCAGCCGGTAACTGGGAAAATAATGTTTATACGTGAAATATTTACCAGTACTTTAATTGAAGGGGGGATTTTAATAACTGCAACCCAATTACATCGTATACCTGGTTTATTAGGTTTTAATAATATAACAACCTATTGGCAATATTTAGCGTATATTATAACAATTATATCAATAGTATATGCTTACTTTAATTCTAAAACCCAATCATTTCATGATATAGTTGCAAAAACCCTAGTAATTAAAAGTAAGTAATATTGTCAATGACTTCAATAACATGTTATAATATCGTAAATTAATTTTTTTAAAAGGGTGGTGATAGTTTTTGTTTAATTTAGTAATTATTTTATTATCTACCATAAACAGTGAACCCAAAGATTCTAATAATTATAAAATTGCTAAATATTTATTAGAAAATCTCCATACCCTTGAAGATTTATCGATATCTGATCTTGCAAATGAGTGTTTTGTTTCAAATTCTAGTATTTCACGTTTTTGTAAAGAAATCGGATTAAATAATTTTAATACACTAAAAGCCCAAATTATTAAAATCCCATTAGAATACCGTTATGCAAGTAATAAATTTGATTTTCAATCATTTGATAACAATTTTTTAAAATCATATATTCTATCAATCATCGATAACTTAAAGCATTTATACAGTAATGAGCTAAATAACAAGATTACTAATTTGGTAAAAGACATTCACTCTTATGATAATATTGGTGCTTTTGGCTATATGCATTCTGAAAGTGTTGCATTAAATTTGCAGTATGATTTGCAAACAAATGGCAAATTAATCTTTACGCATATTAAATTCACAAATCAAATTGATTTTATCAATAATAGTGATGGCAATACACTAATTATTATTTTCTCAGAATCTGGTTCGTATTTTAATCGAGTATTTCCTAGAAGTACTCCTTTCCATAATCAAAAAAATAAACCTAAAATTGTTTTAATAACTTCAAACAAAAATGCTTCATTTTCATATGTTGATGAATATATTTTTTACACTTCTCGTAACGATTATGCAAGTCATCCATATGGTCTAATGGCTATTGAATCTATGATATCGCTTAAATATGCCGAATATATCCATACTCATTAGATATCCTGAAAGGATATCTTTTTTATAAAAAAGGTATTCACATTAATGAATACCTCTTAGATTATAAATTATGTTGTTTCATATAACGAGCAATTAAACGATAAATCGCTCTTTCGATTAAAACTCCGATTGCTGATAAAACTAAACCACTTAAAACAATTGATAATGAAACATTGGCTAAATGTAAGATATTACTAAATAATAAGATTGCCAAAATGAAACCAAATACCATCATTAAACAAATCAAAATTCTCAGTTTAGTAAATGGATAACATGAACGAATTACCGCAATCATTGAAATAGTTATTAAAACATAGTACATCAATGTCACTGATTCTAGCTGATTTAAGCCAAAATTACTTCCAAATAACATAATTCCAATAAATATTATAACTACCGCTAAAGCATTTCCGATAGCCTTAGAAAATACCTTTGGTAAGAAACTACCTTTAATCTTACGAATATCTGATTCAAAAATAGTCATAAATGAAGGCATCGCTTCAACTAATAAATCAATCAACGTAATTTGCAAGGGAATAAATGGAAAAGCTGTATTGGTCAAAACACAGAATAGTGATAATAAAACACTATAAATTGTTTTAATAAAGAAGACTCCAGCTACCCTTGTAACATTATTAACAACTTTACGTCCTTCTAATAAAACATCTGGTAAACATGTAAAATCTGAATTTAATAACACTACTTGTGAAATTTGCTTTGAAGCATCACTACCATCAGCAATCGCAATTGAACAATCAGCGTCTTTTAATGCCAGCAAGTCATTTACCCCATCACCAGTCATTGCAACATGATGACCATCGGCTTTTAAAGCTTCAACAATCAATTTCTTTTGATTAGGTGTAACTCGCCCAAATACCGTATATTCTTGAACTACTTTAGGTAAATCCTTATCATCAACGGTTGACATATCAATACAACGATCATAATTTAATACTCCAGCTTTAGAAGCAATGGCCATAACTGTATTAACATTATCACCAGAGATAATCTTTGTTTCAACCCCTTCTTGATGGAAATACTCTAAAGTTTCTTTCGTATGATCACGAATTGTATCCGATAAAATAATTACCATCAATGGCTGCAACTCAGGTAAAGGCTGATCATCACTAATACTTTCACTAGTATACCCGACTGCTAATGCTCGCATTCCCTGCAGCATTTTATCTTTTATTTCATCAGGTAACGTTTGAGAAATGACTTTTTCAGCAGCCCCAACAACTATCGTTCCAATATCTTTAAATTCAATTGCACTCCATTTACGAAGTGAAGAAAATGAAATCTTTTTGCTACAATCATATAGATCATTTTCACCAAAATATTCATCCATAGCCTGAAAAGTAGCATTATTATCATCACTGGCACGTAAATATGACCCCATGATTTCTAATGTATCAAATTGATCATTTTTTTCAAACATAAAAGTTTCTTCTACTTTCATTTTTCCATCGGTAATTGTTCCAGTTTTATCTAAACATAATACATCAACATGCGACAGTGTTTCTAATGAATATAAATCCTGAACTAGAACTTTCTTTTTAGCTAAACGGGCTACCCCATTAGCCAAAGAAACACTAGTTAATAAAACTAATCCTTTTGGTAACATTCCTAGTAAGCCAGCAGCTGAAGAAACAACTGCTTCAAATAAAATATCTTGACGAAGCCATAATGCTTCCACAAATAAAATGATTCCTAATGGAATGATCATAAAAGTAGTAACTTTAGTTACTTTTTTCATTGAATCCATTAACTCAGAATTTTGCTCTTTTACTTTTTGAGCTTCTTTGACTAATGCAGTTGAATAGTTATTATCCCCAACATTTTTAACCTGAGCATAACATTTTCCTGAAATAACACTACTTCCTGATAATAGCTCACTATCTACTTTTTTATTAACTGGATCCGATTCTCCTGTTAATAATGATTCATTAGCTTCAATCATCCCATGAATAACAGTAGCATCATTACAAACCTGATTACCACTTTCTAAAACTAAAACATCATCTAAGACAACATCATTTATATCAACAACAGTCGTTTGACCATTACGAACCACAGTAATAGTTGGCTTAGTTAAGATTGATAATTGATCTACTAATCTTTTAGCTTTTACTTCCTGATAAATACCAATTAAGGCATTAGCAACAATAATTGCCATAAAAACTAAATTTGACCATGCTTGGACTAATACTAAAGCTACAAAAATTAAAAAATTTAACAAATTAAACAAAGTACAAACATTATCTTTAATAATCTGACCATATGTTTTACTTGCCGGTTTGCTGATCCCGTTTACTTTCCCTTCACTAGCTCGCTTAGCAACTTCTTCGTTACTTAATCCTGTTTTATAATCGATGGATCTTTCTTTTTCCAAATAGGACACCTCCAAATGCTTACATTATTATAGTATACTTTTACCCTACATCACAATATTTTTACAGATACTTAACAAAAAAATCAACCTGTTTTAGTAAAATCAGGTTGATTATAGCTTATTTATTTAGTTTTTCCAAGAATTTTTTAATTCTAGATGTAGCTTCTTTAATCTGATCAATTGAATATGCATAAGATACACGAATATAACCTTCTCCTGCTTGACCAAAGGCATTACCAGGAACACAAGCAACCAGTTGATCTTTTAATAACTCTTCACAAAATTGTTCTGATGTCATTCCTGTGGATTTAATACATGGAAAAACATAGAAAGCCCCTTGTGGTGTGAAAGTGTGTAAGCCCATATCATTAAATGCTTTTACAATATAATTTCTTCTAAGCATATAAGCCTGACGCATTTTTTCAATTTCATTATCACAATGGCGCATAGCCTCAATAGCCCCATATTGAGCTCCTGTTGGTGCAGACATAATCACGTATTGATGAATTTTATTCATTGCTTTTGTGAAAACTTCATTAGCCAATACATATCCTAAACGCCATCCAGTCATTGCATAAGCTTTTGAATAACCACTAACTAAAATTACCTGGTCTTTAATTTCTGGAAAAGCGGCAATAGAACAGAATTTTTGTTCATATGATAATTCAGCATAAATTTCATCAGTAATAACAATCAATTCATGTTCTTTAATAATTGGAACGATCTTTTCATAGTCTTCACGAGTCATAAAACCGCCAGTAGGATTACTAGGATAATTAAGCAAAATTGCTTTGGTTTTAGGGGTAATTGCAGCCTCTAATAATTCTGGAGTTAATTTAAACTGATTATCTTCTTTTAACTCAATACTAATAACTTTTCCACCAGCCAGTTCAACTCCTGGTGTATAAGCTACATAACTTGGCTGTAAAAGAATAACCTCATCTCCAGGATTAATCAAACTACGGAAAGCCAAATCAATCGCTTCAGATCCACCAACAGTAACTATACATTCTTTTTCATAATCGTAATCTAAACCAAATCTTCTTTTTTGATAACGACAGATTTCTTTTCTTAATTCCACTAAACCTTGATTAGCCGTATAGAAAGTTTTTCCCTGCTCAATCGAATAAATAGCAGCCTCTCTAATTTTCCAAGGAGTATCAAAATCAGGTTCCCCAACCCCTAAAGAAATTACTCCTTCCATTTCACTAGCTAAATCAAAGAATTTTCGAATCCCACTTGGTGGAATTTCTTTAACTGTAGTATTTAAAAACTTAGTGTAATCCATTATGGAGTCACCAATAACCTTTCTGCTACATCTTTATCGTTATCATCAAAACTAATTCCGTTATTTTTATATTGTTTTAAAACAAACATTGTTGCCGTACCAGTTACTCCTTCTAATGGTGCTAATTTAGAACCAACAAAATGAGCAACTTCCTGCATTGTATGGCCCTTGACAATAGCAACGAATTCAAAGCTGCCACTTAATAAATACATCGTATCAACTTCTGGGAAAGCGTAGATTTTTTTAGCAATACGATCATAGCCATATTCTCTTTCAGGTGTCGCATTAATTTGGATCAACGCCATTACGTTATCAACATTAGTCCGATCCCAATTAATGATCGTATGATAGCCGCAGATAACTTTATCTTTTTCTAATTGATCGATTGTTTTAGCAACAGTATCATCACACTCATTTAAAGCCATCGCTAAATCAGTAATTTCCATTCGCGCATTATCATGAAGTAATGTTAGTAATAAGTTTACATCCATAATCTTTTCCTCCAATTTATTTCATTCATTATATAACATTTTAACTACTAGGTAAAGATACAGAAACTTCATTTCAATAAAAAAGTATCATAAAAAAAGACCATAAAACTTTAATAATTATTAAAAAATCACAAATACAACCCCTTTCATCTCCAGATTATGATAAAATATTGTTTAAGGAGGATTTATTATGCTGACATTCTATGTATCTAGCTATGGTAAAAATGATGACAAAGGAATATATATTGTCAAACTAAATGATAAAAATCAACAATTTTCATTAATTCAACATATCGTCACTCAAGATTTTCCAGCTTATATGATAACTAAAAATAATAATTTATTTGTCGCTTATAAAAATGCTGGAAGAATCAATAATGGTGGCGGTGTTGGCAGCTTTGCAATCTACAAAGATGAATTGATTCCCAATAATAACTTTAATTCAAATGGTCGTTCTTATACCCATTTGTGTGTTAGTGATAATGGAAGATATCTCTTTGCTGCTAATTATCATGTTGGAGCTACAGCAGCTTATTTACTTGAAAACAACTATATTAAAGAAAAAATAAATACCGTTCATCACACTGGTTTAGGTCCTGACTTATTAAAGCGACAAACCGGTCCTCATTGTCACTGTGTGGGCTTTACCCCAGATAAAAAATATGTCTATGCTGTTGACTTAGGAGCTGATAAAGTCATTATGTATACTTATGATGATGGTAAATTAGTAGAAGCTAGCAATCATAATTTAAATGTAGTCCCTGGTTCTGGTCCTCGACATATGATTTTTTCTCAAGACGGACGCTTTGCTTATCTTGTTAATGAAATTGCCAATAATTTGATGGTATTTAAATATAACGATCAATATTTAAACTTAATTCAAGTTATTCATACAACACCAAGACATTTTAAAGGTTTCTCCAGTGCTAGTGCTATTCGTTTAACTGCTTCTGGAAATCACCTGTTAGTTTCTAACCGAGGGCATGACAGCCTGGCTTTATATCGAGTTAATAAAGAAACTGGTAAAGTTAATCTACTCTATATGGTGCATACCGGAAAAAGTCCTCGTGATTTTAATATTTATGATGATAAATATATAATCGTTGGTGCTCAAGATGACGATGAAATTGAATTGTTTACATTTGATGAAAAACAAGAGCAGCTAGCGCGAACTGCTACAACTTTAGCAATACCAGCACCAGTCTGTATAGCAATCAATAAATAAAGGAGAAAACAATATGAAATATGAAATCAAAGGTGGTAACTTACCTGTTGTAATCTGTCATTTAGACAAGGGAGAAACAATGATCACTGATAGTGGTGCGATGAGCTGGATGGATCCAGTAATGAAGATGGAAACTACTAGTGGCGGAATTGGAAAAGCTTTTGGACGCATGTTTAGTGGTGAAACGATGTTTCAAAATCGCTATACAGCTGTTGATGATGGAATGATCGCTTTTGCATCATCTTTTCCTGGTTCAATCAAAGCTGTTGAAATTGATGCTGATCATGAAATTATTATTCAAAAATCAACATTTTTGGCCTCTACCAGCGGTATTGATATGAGTGTATTTTTTAATAAAAAATTGGGAACCGGATTCTTTGGTGGTGAAGGATTCATCATGAATAAAATTAGTGGTAATGGTCTTGTATTTTTAGAAATTGATGGCACCGCCATCGAATATGATTTACTTCCAGGTCAACAGATGATCATTGATACTGGCTATCTAGCAATGATGGATGCAACCTGTAAAATGGAAATTCAAAGTGTAAAAGGAATGAAAAATAAACTTCTAGGTGGCGAAGGATTTTTTAATACAGTTGTAACCGGTCCTGGTAAATTAGTATTACAATCTATGCCAATTAGTTCAGTAGCATCAGTTATTGCACCATTTATCCCTACTGGTGGTAATTAAATGTTTATTATATTGGAATATGCTTTGCATATTCCTTTAAATTTGTTAAAATACTAGCGAAATGAGGTGGCTTATGAAACCAATGGTTTTTTTTGATGTTGATGGAACTTTAAGAGATAATTATCAGCATCAAATCTGTGCTTCTACTATTGAGGCATTACATAAATTACATGAATATGGCTATAAAATTGGCATTGCAACTGGAAGATCAGTTAACTCTTTAAAAAGAACTGGGATTCCTGATTTAATTAAATGGGATGGTTATGTTTGTAATAATGGTCAAAGTATTTTAAATCGAGATTATGATTTAATCAAAGAATTAGTTATCGACCCTAAAGTTGTTCAAGAATGTATCCGAATCGCTAAAAAATATAATATCCCATTAGCTTTAAAAACCGAAAATCGTTTTTTAACCCAAGAACCTGATGAAAATGTTTTTACCGCAATTAAATACTTTAATGCTAAGGTACCACCAGTTGGCATTTATCATGGTGAAAAAGTCGCAGCTATGATTGCGTATGGACCAATAGGTTATAACTACGTTCCATTTAAAACAATTTCTGGAATCAATGTATTACCTGGCGTTTCCACTTATTGCGATATTACTCATGCCGATGCAACTAAAGCAACCGGTATAAAATATTTATTAGATCAATTTCAGCTTCAAGATTATATTTGTTTTGGTGACTCTTTAAATGATGTTGAAATGTTTCGACATGCCAAAATATCAATATGTATGGGCCAAGGAGACGAATATTTAAAAAGTATTGCAACCTATGTAACTGATAGTATTGATAATGATGGTTTATATAAAGCCTGCAAACAATATGATTTAATATAATTATTACTTATAAAATATTTTACATAAAGTTTCAAAAAGACTAGATTTTAATTCTAGTCTTTTAAACACTAATCAAATTTTCTTTTGATTCCAATATATCCTAAAACTGATACAGTAAACAGTCCACCAAATAAAATAATATTAGTATCATCACCTGTTTTTACTGCTGTTGTAGAAGTATCAGCTGTAGGTTCCATTGTTGTGGGATCAGTAGTTGCAGGAACATCTGTAGTTTCTTCAATTACTGGTAAAGCTACTGATTCAATGTTATAACGGATATTTGTTGTCAAGTTTCTAAGAAGTGAAGTATAATTTAAAACACCCTTTATAGTAGCTAATTGTAAAACAATATTACCTGTCTCATTTATTTCCACTGTAGCTACTTCAATTTCTTCTGGTTCAAGTTCACTACCAAATATACCATACGATTCAAAAGAATCAACAACACCACTAGCATCATAATTATAACCAGTAATTTTGAACATTTCTGGTGTCAATTTAGAACTATCAACCTTGGTACCGTTCATATCAATTTCAATTCCAGTAATCATCTCACCACTATTAGTTACTGTAGCAATCAAATTATATTTAAATGTATTTTCTTGATCACTAACACCAGCAGTAGATAATGTATATGACTTAGGAATATAATTATTAGTTGATGTTGATAGAGATTCAAACCAACTAATAGTATCTAAAGTGCTATCAGTAGAGGCATAGATATCACCATTCAACATTTTAATCCATGACCAGTGAGAACTGCTATAAGTTTCATCAGGATAACTTACATCATCAATTATATTATAATAAATATCTCCAGTTAATCCATTAGAATCGCGATAATCTTTAATATAATTATAAGCATATTCTGTCCATTTATAATAGATAGTTGTATCATAATAACAATGAACCATAAAAATCGGTACATCACTGGCTGCAATATTTTCTAACCATTTATTATAATTAGCGATATAGTTATCGATATCACTTGGCATCAAAAAAGTTTTACCATCAGTATATGCATCTCCAGCATCTAAAAAGCCAATTGGACTTTCATAGTTACCTCCCAATCCTTGAACATATTGATTATTTTTAGCAATTGCTGCACAAGAGAATAATGCCCCATCAAAGAAACTACCATATTTAGCTAACATCCGTTGACACATCAACCCTCCTGCAGACAAACCACTAATAAATACTTGTTTAATTCCAAATTCACTCATCGCTTGATCAATAATATTTTTCGCTTGATCTGTGTAATCATTGTACCAGTAATCAGGAGCCTGAAATGCTAGAACATATGCTCCTTTAAATGCTTCCTGCACATCATTAGTAGTATAAGTCACTGCCAAACGATTTCCAGCTAATTGAGCATAATTATTACAGTTTCCTTCAACTCCGCCTTCACCATTTCCATGGAATACAACAATTAATGTATCTCCAGAAACAGGTTTATAAATCTTTGAAGCAATACTTGTATAATTTCCAGAATTACCGGAAACGTTAGAATAGGTTTCAAATTGATCGATTTCTTCATCAACAAAGCCATGTCCATTTTGAGTATCTGTATTTTGAACAAATGTTGCATTAATTTCTAAACCACTGATAGGTGTTATCATTATAGTAATAGTCAACATAGTTGCGATAACAGACGTAATTAACTTTTTCATATTTTCATAATCCCTTCCTTTCCTGACATATTGTAACAATTATCCAAAATAAAAGATTGTACAATTTTTCGAAAGTACTTAAAGATTTTTTAGGCTTTTTTCACGATATTCTTTAGGGGTCATATTGAATAATTCTTTAAATGTTCGATTAAAAACCTGAATATTAGAAAATCCATTATTTAAAGCAATATTAACAATCGACTCATCACTATATTTTAAATCATCTAAACAATGCTGTATTCGTACATTTCGTAAATACTCAAAAATAGTTACACCTATTTTCTTTTTAAACGTTGCTGATAAATAAGTTTTATTATAGTTAGTAATTGTTGCCAGATTATCTAAAGTTATTTTCTTTTGATAATTATAATCTAAATACTCGGCAATACTAATAATCATCTCATAAACTTCATCATCATGCTTTTCTTGAACATAATAATTATAATCCAGTAAATCAGTTACCAAAATATCAATAATTTTTAAGATTTCAATAGTACATTTAATTTGATTATTACGATGCTTTTCAGCTACCGCCTGCAATAAACATTCAGTTATCTTTTGTTTTGCTTCATTATTTTTATTGAGATCAAAACGCTTATTAATTACTTGTGGACAATAATAATCAATGTAATTGCGATCCAATAATAAAACAATTCCTTCTAAGCCCTGTTTTACGTCAACATCATGACTTACTCCAGAGTTCACTAATAATAATGTTCCTTTATCAGCAACGATATGCTTTCCCTCCATATTTTGAATTTTGGTCCCATTTACAACATAAGTAATTTCGATACTATTATGCCAATGAGTTTCCATATAACAATCATGATCATAAAAATTATGTGCTAATGTAAAAAAAGAACTTTGATTATATTTGACTTTTTCATGTTTTCTTACGATTATTCTATGTGACATATTCATCATATCCCTTCACATAAATAGTAGCATAATATTATTATCTTTAAAAATAAAAAGTAAATTTTTGTGTTTAAAAAAGACTAGAGTTATTTCTCTAGTCTTCTAAAACAATTAATCTACTCTTCTTTTAGCAACAACTGTTCCTAATACTGATAATAAAGCTATACCACCAAGTAATCCAAGATTAATATCATCACCAGTTTTTACTGAAGATGTTGTTTGATTTGGTATGTTAGTATCAGTTGTATCCATAGAACCAAGTTGTTTTGCTGCTTGATAATTAACAGCCCAGTCCCAAATATGAGTACCATCACTGTCTTGAGGAATATTATTTAATGTATAAATCCATGACCAGTGATTACTATATGTAACTAACGTATCTACACCATCTTGATCATAATCTTCAGCAAACATTAATTTATCATCTGCTGTTGTTTCAAATAATGATAGTTTATATTTATCATCGCTTG
>NZ_CALUXO010000053.1 GCF_944324745.1 uncultured Thomasclavelia sp.
ATATATTCCTCCAATGGATCATCCTTGGAGAAATAGCAATTTTCTTGGTTTCTTATCAAAACAGAAGCATCGTTCTAACGGTGCTAATGTTTAACTTTTTTTAGGACATTTTCAATTTCGCTTGACAGCAGATAATTCTTAAGTTAAAGTAAAATATATGAATTAAAGAAAATGATAACAAAATATTGATATTATTTTATCACTATGATAATATATTTTCATGAGGGGTGTGGATAATGAAAAGTTTAATTGCGATAATACCGTTGTACGATGAAACTAAAAATAGTTATTGGATGTTGCCAGGCTATATGCAGGGAATAGAAATGGCTGGCGGGCTTCCAATAATGTTGCCTTTAAGCGATGATGAACAATTATTAATGCAAGTTGCTAATACATTTGATGGATTTTTATTTACTGGGGGTCATGATGTATCACCAGCACTATATAACCAGCAGCCAATTGAACAATGTGGTATGCCATGCTTAAAAAGAGATAGTATGGAAAAGAAATTATTTGAATTAGTGCTTAAACAAAATAAACCAGCATTAGGAATATGCCGTGGCATTCAATTGTTTAATGTTCTTTCTGGTGGTACTTTATATCAAGATTTGCCAGCACAAAAACCAAGTACTATTAACCATCATCAAACTCCGCCTTATGATCATCCCATTCATCAAGTCAAACTCGTAGATGACACCCCCTTATCTAATTTATTGAAAGAAGACGTAATTGCTGTAAATAGTTATCATCACCAGGCCATTAAAGATTTAGCACCGACTTTTAAAGCGATGGCTTATAGTGAAGATTATTTAATTGAAGCTATTTATCATCCTGATAAAAAATTTATTTGGGCGGTTCAATGGCATCCTGAATTTTCTTATCAAAATGATCAAAATAGTCAAAAAATCCTATCAGCATTTGTCTGTGCCTGCAAAAAAGGAGCTTAATTAAGCTCCTGATTTTTTAATTTATTTAAAATTTCCTGTAATTCACTTTCATCAAAATGATACTTAGAATTACAGAACTGGCAAGACAATTCAGCTCCGTGATCTTCATCAATCATTGCCTGCAGTTCATCTTGACCAACAGTCATCAATGCTGCGGCCATCTTTTCTTTTGAACAATCACATTCAAAATACAAATCTTGAGTTTCTGTAATTTCAACATCTTCAAATAAAAGTTTTAAAATTTCTTCTGGTGTTTTCCCTTCATTAATTAAGGTAGAAACTGGGGGACATTTTTTTACCGCCTGTTCAATATAATCAATATCCTCATCAGTAGCATCTGGAAACAACTGAATAATAAACCCTCCAGCTGCTAATACTTCATTAGTTTCACCAACTAAGACCCCAAGAGAAACAACTGATGGTGTTTGTTCACTAACAGCAAAATAATAACTAAAATCATCACCAATTTCTCCAGTTTGTAATGGTACTGATCCAGTAAACGGCTCTTTTAATCCCATATCACGAACGACTTGTAAAGTCCCTTGATTTCCAACAGCAACGCCTACTGCTAATTTACCAGTATCATTATAAGTATAATGAACTTCAGGATTAGCAACAAAACCTTTAATTTTACCATCACCATTAGTTACACACATCATTGTTCCAATCGGACCACCACCATTAATGATAACTGTCATCTTCTCTTGATCTTTATTCATTTTAGCCATCATCAAAGAAGCAGACATCATTCGACCAATTGCTGCCGATGCTGTTGGCCATAAGTTATGTTTTTTACGCGCTTCATCAACTAAATTTGTGGTTTTACAGGCAAATACTCGACAATTTTTACTATTAACTATACCTCTTACTAAATAATCTTTCATATTAACCTCCTAAAAAAATATCGCAATTGATGATAAAACCATCCAAATTAACATACAAAATATAATAAACCAAATAAATATTTTTCTTCCACGATTAGACATATATATTCCTTTCATATTAATATTGCTTTAACAAACTAATAAAGAACAATAATTTTTGTCAAATCAAAACGAAAACTATGAAAAAAAAGCGACTAGCGCTTTTTATTTCATATCATCTAATAAATCATCAGCATCATCATATGAAGAGTTTTTTGATGAATCATTACTATCATTATCGATAATTTCGACATCATCTCTTCCATTATGACGATCTAACATTTTACCAGTATTAAACAATGATTCAATTTGTTCACCAGCTAATGTTTCATATTCTAACAATGCTTCAGCAATAATTGACAATTTATCCTTATTAGCTTCAATAATTTCTTTAGCTTTAGCATAACTTTCATCAATTATTTTACGAACTTGAACATCAATTTCATAAGCAATTTGGCCAGAATGCGAATTATTATGCTGAGTATAATCACGACCTAAGAAAACATTTCCTTGACCTGAATCATATTTAATAGGTCCTAAATCAGACATCCCTAATTCAGTTACCATTAAACGAGCAATTCTTGTTGCTTGTTCAATATCGTTTTGAGCTCCAGAACTTACATCACCAAAGAAGATTTCTTCAGCAACACGACCACCCATAAATCCGGCAATATTGGCCATTAACTGTGATTTAGTTTGGAAATATGTTTCTTCTTTAGGGGTCATTAAGTTATAACCACCAGCTTGTCCACGAGGAATAATAGTAACTTTCTGTACTTTATTAGCATCTTCCAAAGTTAAACCAATAACCGCATGTCCAGCTTCATGATAAGCAACTAAACGACGTTCTCTTTCAGTATATTTACGAGATTTTTTAGCTGGTCCTCCTAAAACTCTATCAACAGCTTCATCAATATCATCCATTGAAATTACTTTATGGTTTTCACGAACCGCTAATAATGCTGCTTCGTTTAAAACGTTTTCCAATTCAGCTCCAGAGAATCCTGGTGTTCTTTGAGCAATGTTTTTAAAATCAACATCTGGTGCAAATTTCTTATTTCTAGCATGTACTTTTAAGATTTCAGTACGAGCATTTTTGTCTGGATTTGCCACTTGAATTTGACGATCAAAACGACCTGGACGTAATAATGCAGGGTCTAAAACGTCAGCACGGTTAGTTGCAGCTAAGATAATGATACCTTCATTACCACTAAATCCATCCATTTCAACTAGTAACTGGTTAAGAGTTTGTTCTCTTTCATCATGGCCGCCACCCATACCAGTTCCTCTTTGACGCCCAACAGCATCAATTTCATCGATGAAAATAATACATGGTGCAGTTTGTTTAGCTTTTTTAAACATGTCACGGACACGTCCAGCCCCTACCCCAACAAACATTTCAACGAATTCAGAACCAGAGATTGAGTAAAATGGTACACTAGCTTCACCAGCTACAGCACGAGCTAATAAAGTTTTCCCAGTTCCTGGAGGACCTACAAGTAAGACCCCTTTAGGAATACGGGCACCCATTTGAGCAAATTTTTTCGGATTTTTCAAGAATTCCACTAACTCTTTTAATTCTTCTTTTTCTTCATCGGCACCAGCAACATCACTAAAACGTGTATTTTGATTCTTCTCTAATTTAGCACGAGAATTACCAAAATCAAAAGCTTTAGCATTGCCACCGCTTTGTCCCATCATCTTGAAGATAATATACATACCTCCAAGTAATAGTACATAAGGTAATACACTAATTAAAACTTGTACAAATACTCCACGATCATTAGCATCAACGATAGTTGTATCAATATCTTTTTCACTTAATAACGCTGTAAGTGACTGCATTTCTGCTTCAGTATTAGGAATTGTTGTAGTAAACTCAACTGTTTGGTTTTTACCATCAACTTTAGTTTCATAACTTCCTGTTACATCAACTACTAATGAAGATGGAACAATTTCAACTTCTTCGATATCTTCTTCTTGAACAATTTTAACGAACTCGTTATATTTAATTTCTTCACTGCTACTTTGATTCATGAAGGTTACAAAACCAGCAATCAAAAATAGAACAATGACCCAAGGAAGTATCGATTTGATTAATCCACTTTTGTTCATATACACTCCTTATTTATAACATTCTTCTTTTAATATTCCAACATATGGCAATTGGCGATATTTTTCATTAAAATCTAATCCATAGCCAACGACAAATGCGTTAGGAATTTTAAATCCAATGTAGTCAGCTTTCATATCAAAAACATGACATTCTTCTTTATCCAACATGGTAACAATCTTAACACTATTCGCATTTCGCTTCAAGAGCATTTCTTTTACGTTAAATAAAGTTTTTCCAGTATCTAAAATATCTTCTACAATCAAGATATTTTTACCACTGACATCATCTTTTAAATCTTGTTTAACAACTAATGTTTTCGATTCAACACCTTCATAGCTGCTTACATCCATATAATCAAATCGAGCATCGAAATCTAAATATTTAGATAGTTCAGCTAAAAAAGGTACTGACCCTTTTAAAAGTCCTACTAATAATACTTGTTTTCCTCGATAATCTTCATTGATTGTTTTTGCCAGTTCCTGGCATTTTGCACTGATTTGTTCACCAGTAAATAAAACTTCTTTTATATCCTTATGCATACTTTCCACTCCTAGTCATGTTCATAATTTTACCACATATAAATTAGGTTTTAAATATAAATACCTAATATTTTTTGCCAGATGGGGTACTAAAACAATCTCACCTTGATTATTTACGACAATCGGCCAAATACTTCGTTGTTTACGAGGTATTTTATTGTTGATAAATAATCTGGAAACCTTCTTTCTACCACCAGCTGTCATGATTTCATCACCAGGAAGAACTGTTCTTACAACAATTGGAAATTCCTGTTCATTCAAATAAACGCCTTCATTTAAATGACCTACTTCACTTAAATAAAAGTATTTATGATAATCATAGGTTAGATGATCATATTGAATGAAATAGCCATGGTTATCCTCATAACTAGCGACACGTATATTATTATACTCTTTTATGAACCTAATATTAACGGGAAGCGACATCTCAATATTTGGTTTAGAACTTTTCAACTGCTTAATGATTTCTAGAATCAATGTTTCACTAATCAACGGTGGATAGACCTGTTCCTTAACAATTTCATAAATAAAACTTTCTAATAAAGTTTCAGGAATCAACGTATAATCAATCACCCCGTTTTGATGATAAAGCTGCAAATATTTATCAATCTTTTTTAATTGATTAAAATAGCGTTGATTATGTTCATCTTTCCATTGTAATAGTTTAGCCACTTTTGCTTCATCATAATCTTTCAAAACAATATTTCTAACATAATCTCTAGTAAAATCAGTTTGAAAATTAGTATAATCATCGCGATAAGGCACATGATGTTCATGACAATAATTTCTTAAATATTCTTTTTTTACCGATAAGCAAGGTCGAATAACTTCTAAATTAAAAATATGGCTCACTTGCTTAATTCCTAGATACCCTTTAGTATTATTTCTTTTAAGCTGCATAACTACGGTTTCAATGATATCATCTAAGTGATGAGCTAAAATCACCTTTTTTGTCTTAAACTTTCTACCTGTTTCTAAATAAAAATGATACCGCAAGTTTCGTGCTTGTTCCTGAAAATTATCTTTTCCATAACTATCAGGATCGATTTCTTTAACAAAACAAGGAATTTGATTTTTTTTGCAATAATCGCTAACTGTCTGTTGATCCAAATCACTATCATCTCGTAAATGATAATTTACATGACAAACAACAATTTGATATTGGCTTTTAAATAACATATCTAATAAAGCCATTGAATCACAGCCACCAGAAACCCCTACAATATATAGCTGTTCCTTTTCTAACAATCGTTTAAAGCTATCCATAATTCCACCTCGATTATCTTTAACATTATAGCAAATTATTACCTTAATGCCAGATAATTTGCACTTCTTTTTTTGAAAAAATTAGATATTTAGACTTTAAAAAAAATAATGAATCGCATTCAAGCGACTTATTATTACTAATCATACTTAAAAATAATATTTTTCAATTATATTTTATTTCTAAATTTAATTGTCACCCGCTCTAGATGAAAAAGACAAAATTTATAACCTGTTTTACAAAACATAAACTACTTAGTTGCTATTCTACTTAAAACTATTAATCTACTGTCTTCCAATAAGAGTAAAATCCCACTAAGATAGGTTGATTTTTATCTATCTCGGTGGGACTTTATTTAATTAATATCTTTTTTTCAATTGATAAATAATGATTCCTGAAGCTACTAAAACTAATAATGCTGCTGTAAACATCGTTTCATCACCAGTAGCAACTTTTTTAGTCTGTTGCTTAGTAACTTGATCACTAGTCTGATCATCTACTTGACTTTGACTATCATCAATTACTTCATTAGTTTCATCGTTTGTTATTTCTTGATTAACTAATGTATAGTTGTATGGAATTACTGTCACATCATTTAAAATACCATATTCATCACCATCACGATCATCATCTTGATTGACAGCTAAAACTGCATTTAATAATGTAGAAGCAACTTTAACTTCAATTGTATTAGTTCCACTATTTAAATATGGCCCAATATCAACTAATGTATCAATTTGATTTACTGGAATTGTTTGTCCATTGATCAATAATTCATAAGTATCTGTTATGGTACCTAAATCTAAATAAGCGCCACTACCTTCTTGCCAACCTTGATCAACTTCAAAAGTAGCTTTATATGTTCCAATTCCTGATACATCCTGACAACCATCAAGTTGATTCCAAGGGACTAATTGTTTTAAATCAGCAAATTCAAGATATTCTTTTTTCGTACTAGTAGGATTATCTCCTGGTAGCCAGCTTTCAATCGTTAAGTCCCAATTATCAATGACAAAACTATCTTGAGCCTGTGGCAATGATATAGCTACCTGTTTACCATCTGATAAGACCACATTAGCTTCTTGATTAGAGCCGATTGCAATTAATTGATCATTTTCATTATACGCTACTTTAATATCGCTGCTAGTAGCTGTGGCTACATCTTTTAATGGTTCATCCATTAAAACAATTATAGTTGAATCATTACCACTTAAACTTAAATCTACCGTTACCGTATTACCATCACTGCTATATTTAGCTATAGGCGTAATCTTACCAGTCCAAGTATTAAATTGATAAGGAATACCACTACCTTTTAATGTTACTATCGTATTAATATCTGCAATCGATGGAGCTTCACGATAAGTATCCACATCACCATAATTATAGAAATAATAAATATCCTTGTCTTCATCTTGACGATGAACATTTAGTAATTTTGTTTGCTGACTATAAGCTGCTGCCGGTGTAATTTGTAATTCTTGTAACACTTGATATACTTGATCAACACTGGCAACCTGACGCACATTTGTTTGTTGCATTAATTCACTAATAATTGGATTAATATCACTTTCTTGATAGAAAGCATTTTGACTTGGTAAATCTCCCACAATAATAATTGGTAAACCATTTTTAGCATATTCTAAAAATCTCTTTGCCGTTTTTTCTGGTAGATCCTCCTGATAATTTAAGATCAGTGCCTGATAAGCAGGACCATCATAATCCAAACGGCCATTAGTTACTGTGGCATTTTCTAAATCAAGACTAGCTGGTGAAACAAAATCATAAGTATAACCATTTTGTTCCAACAAACCATTATCTTCGTATATTTTCTGACATCCAACAAAGTCAATATTTTCATAATAACTATGATCATAAATAGCTAAATCAACTTTAGCTTCGCCTTGACGTAACAGATATTGATTACGGGCAATAAAATCTGTATAACTACGCGCATCGGTCCAGTTAGGTTGTCTTTCACCCCAGCTATTTGACCATGTTGACGCTTCAAAACCATCAAAACCTGGCCATTGAACCCCATCGACATATCCATTAACACTACCTGGTCCATCATATTGTCCATTATAAGCATAACCATGGAAAACAACCTGATTTACACCTCCGGCAAAAGCTCGCTGAACATGCCACGCCTGGCTTTGGAAAGTTTGTTGATAGTTACCACAATCTTTTTCACCATTACCCCGAGTCTTGTATTCTCCAGTTTCCGGATCTTTTTCATTCCATTGTTCGGTCCATTCAGCAGCTGACTCAATTGAATAAAGTTCTTTATCAGTTAAATGAACCGCTCCTGATTGTAAACGATAAAAATCTAAATAATCATCACCATATAAAGTTTCTGTTTCTGGAATATCAACATACATCGCTGTTCTTGCTGTTTCTAATGTTTTTCCATATGATGTTTGATAACGTAATTCTAAACCATACTTTTGGCAAAATTCTTGTAATGGTTTAAGATGATTTTCAATATACAAATCAGTCAAATAATCTTTAAAATCATTTTGCAGCGCTTCATTATTTTTATTAAATGAAAAATCTGGTTCTGGTTCTCCCATATAATTACCTATAGCATCTTGGTCATAGATAGCTGGTAAATAAGCTGCAACATCATAATTATTTTTTTCTTCAAAACCGGTTAATAAACCGTAAGTCCAATCTAAATGAGTTTCAAACTCTAATGAATCAATAAATAAAGATTTTACATTCTTAAAACCATCACCATAATATGGTATCAAGTTATTTTCCCAATAATCAATAATCATTTGACTACCAGCTTTACTGTAATGATCAACTTGATTATTTCCATATTTTTGATTTCCTGATGGATGCTGCCACCAGGCAAATAACACATATTCTCCATCATCTTCAGGAGTCCATGAAGTCGTATAAGTACCATCTTCATTAGTGATAACGTTGTTAATGTCTAATGATATACAACTATCAAAATCTAATACTTTATTTTCCTTATCGACATATTTGGCAATCGTAACTGCCGCTAATTCAATTTTTCCATTAACTAAACTAACATCTTCCAATGCTTCATCAGACATTGGTAACTGACCATTAAATGGATTATCCTTAGTAATTCCATCTTGATAAGCCCCGTCTAATTCCATTTGAGCTCCTTGACTTGGATCATTGACATCTTTGATTGTTGGTAAAGCTAGTGGCCAAGCAGGAGTCATCGTAAAATCAATTGTAAAAACATATTCTCCGGCCACTTCTAACATATGTTTGATCATTTCATTCCATTGTTCACTGCCCCAATCAATTGAATCGCCACCTTCACCGCCAGTAGCTACTGGAACTATCTCAGCCCCACCAAAACCAGCATTGACCATTGATTTAATTTCAGCTTCAATCTCGGCTTTAGTCATATGTGATCCCGGAACCCACCAACGTGTCCGAGGACGATTTTCCATTGCAACATCAACAAATCCATCTATAAACGGATCATTCCCAGCTGCCTGACTAGGAATAATTAAACCACCGACTAATAATGTAGTTGCCATAATTCCTACTAATCCTTTTTTCCATGTTTTTTTCATATCCTACCTCCATCGCTGTCTAAATAATACCGTTTTACTAAATAAATTAATATTGACGAATCGGACATTTATTATGAAAAAAAACGACATTTTTTATCTTCATGTCAAATAATGCTATAATTAAGGTAACGGAGGCGAATATTATGAGCAAATTATTTTTAGATACTTTAACCGATCAAGAAAAACAACATCCAACTTTTTCTAAGCATAATCCTAATTCTTATTTAAGCAATCAGCCAGTAAGCAACAATAATTTTGAATTACGAAAAATTTTAAAATACTTTGATTCTAGTAAGACTTATATGTCATTAAATGCATCAGAAGAATTTAATAATTCACTTTCTATTGATATTAAATTGGAACAGCTAAATCAAATAGATAAAGATTTAAAGGTTACTTATCGAAAAAGCGTCTATCATAATCATGATTTCTTTGAAATAATCTATGTCTATGCTGGTAAATGTATTACAATTATCAATGATCATAAAATCGAACTACCAGTTAATCACCTTTGTCTATTTGACTTACAAACCGTCCATCAATTAATCATCCCTGATGACCAAACAAAAGTATTTAATATTTTAATTAGTCAGGAATTATTAACTCAAACTTTTTTACAATTATTAGATAATAATGATTTTGTTTCTAATTTCTTTATTAAATCAATTTATAATATCTCCAAACAAAATGAATTTCTAATTTTTGACTTAAACCAATATGACACCGCTTTATCTTATGTTAAACAAATCCTGGTCGAATTTTTTAGCCATAAGCCTTATTACAATAGTATGATTCAAATACTACTAGCAGCATTATTTCTATCATTAGCTAGACTATATCAATCAAAATTAGTCACTACAACAAAACAAGATCATAAAATTGATATCCAGCAATTATTGACTTATATCCAAGATCATTATCAAACTATCACTTTAAAACAGCTGGCTGAACATTTTGGCTATACAACTAGAACGATGATGCGTTTTCTTCAAAAGTATACTGGTCATACTTTTACAGAAATTCTTAAAGATTATCGCTTACAAAATGCCTGCTACTATTTAAAAAATACTTCGACTCCAATTGATGAAATCGCTCAAATGACCGGTTATGGTGATCGCAGTTATTTTGATAAAGTATTTAAACAAACATACCATCTTACACCAAAAGAATATCGTGATGCTTAAAAAGACTAATGGATATTGAAATGACTCCTTATTTAAGCCTCCTAGCTTATTTTTGTTCATTTCCCATCCACTAGTCTTTTATTCACTAGTATTTTCAATTATCTTAATAACCAGGATCGTTATATCATCAAGATTATTTTCATTTAACACTTGATCCATTAAGTATGTCGCAATTTCTTGCGGATGTTTACTTGCCAAGATATCTAAATGACTGCTTAGAATCTGTTCAAAACGACTACCAGTACCATCACTGGACATGATGATTACATCGTTATTTTGTAGACGCATTTCATAACTGTGCATTTTTAATTTAGAGACGACCCCAACCGGTAATGATTTAGTGGCTATTTTTTCTAATTTACCATCTCGTAAATGATAGCTGGGATTAGCACCATATTTAATCATCTTCATTTTAGCACTAGCTAAATTAATATTGCACAAATCTAAGGTCGTAAAGATATCATTGCGGTTTTTTATTTTTAATAATGAGTTAACGGAATCAATCGTATCTTTTAAACTGATTCCATTTAAAATTAACTTTGATAAAACTTCCAATGTCAGCTTGCTTTCATCTGCGGCTAATTTTCCTTGGCCCATGCCATCGCTTAAAGCTAAATAATGTAGATTATTTTGATGAAAGACACTAAAAGAATCGCCACAATGCATAGGATCTAGTGAATATTGCTGGATTCCATATTGTAATGAAAAGTTTTGCTGGTGTTTTAAAACTACTGAAGTATATCCCAGATAATGCATTGTATCCTTGACGGAAACCACATCTAATGTTTCATTTAAATAGGTTTCAATAATTGGGATCAATTCATTGATAACACCATTTTTATCAATATCTAATAAACCAATTTCTAATGTATAAGTATGCATAGAAATTTGATGACGATATAAATATGTAATATTGAAATGATAAGCTAATAAATGTTCTTTTAAACTATCGTCATTTAATGGTGTTTGTGATAATGAAGCGCTAAAGTTATCAAAAACATCACTCAATAGTGAAAATTCATAAAATAAATCTTTTTTTAAATGCGAATTTTCCTGATTGACTCTTTTTATCTTTTCATAACTTTCCCGATATTCATTTACAGCACTAATAAATTTATCAGGATTAATGCAATTTTGTTCAATATACTTCAAATCTTCTTTACTATAACTACTTTTAAATCCTTTATTAATCAATTTACCTAAACGACTGACATTACCATCATGATAGAAACACAAATCACGACTTGGACAATGACTACAAATATCTTCATAAACATATCCGACAAATTCACCAACATTAACGTCACGATTAGCTTCTTGAAAAATTGATGTCAATTGTTTAAATAAAGAGGCGAATGTACTGGCTCGTTGAATTAGTTTATTACGACTAGTAACTTGCTTATATTCTTCACTTAATATGCCGGGCTTTAGCTTTAAAGTGGGAATAAACAAAAATAAAGCTGCACTTATTACAATGACAAATCCATGATAAAAATAGTCGTATGTAATAAAAAACGGCAAAATCAAATGGCTCAATAAATACTGTGATGTACAGATTAATTTATTTTCTGGTTTATACATAAAGAAAATACTAAAAGGAAGGATTAATGATAATATCTCATCTTTAAGTAACGAATTAATAAACATCAAAACAATTGATATATATAAGATCGTGGGCATCGTACTTTGAATACCTAGGTAGTAAACGCTAAGTAATAAGTAGAATCTTAATAATATCATGGTATAAACCTGATTGATTTCCATTAATGAAATAATCGCCAGCATGATTATCACTGATAAAATCATCATTCTCTTATTAGTATAAACTTCTATCGTATTATGGACAAAGAGAGGGATAACTTCCAGGTAAAGTAAACTATGTATAATAGTAAAGGATAATATAACCAATATTTCTACATATGAATATTGGTAAATGTATAGAAAAATCGAACTTACTAAAGTAATTATCAGGGCTAAATACTTACTTTTAATAAACTTTAAATACATCAATATTTGCATCAAAATGATACTAGTAAGGGAGACTATCAATAGCATGTAACCATCATTATTTATATAAGTCACCAATATAATTGCCAGGGTATAAGTGATTATATAACGATAGCCACACGCAAATGATATTACTAGCATGGGCAGGACAAAACAAATAGATGTGTCATAAATTTTTACTAAACCTAGAAGGAGGGTCAGCCCAAAGATTGATAGATACGCCATTTTACCTTTTTTGATTTTTGTTTTTGCTTTCGTTACTGTCAAATCCATTTCATTCACCTCATAATCAAGATTATAGAGAGTAGTAAATGAATATTTTGTCACATTTTTTATTATGGATAAAAAATAACGATATTATTTTAATTTTTACTATTTAAAAGTATCTTAATGGCTGGTAGATTGTAGATATCGTTGATACGCTTCATTCCAGCTTTGATAATTTTCATCATTTCGATGATCACCTAATTGAAAATTATTTTTTAAATAATCTCCTAAATAACTGGTGACTTTTTTAGCACCATAATGATTTAAATGATCTCCTTGATCACGGCTATCTTGATTCCAATCGATACCAGGTGAGGTTTGGGGTAAATTCAAATCTAAATAAGGAATTTGATGTTCATTGACAAATTGTGATATTCCATTATGGCGTGGATAATTCCAGTTAATAGTACTTGGCGTACTTAAAAGCATAAAAGTTACCCCGTTTTCTTGACAAAATTTCGCCATATCTAAAACATAGTTTTCATTTATTTTATTAATTTTTTGAATTTGATCACTGTAAGTCATATAATTACTATCGTCGGCTTTAGCTACTACCGTACTATAAGAATATCCTTTATAATCATCTCTCCAAGTATATTCAACATCACCACCAAAATCAATTACCTTTAATGACTTCCAGCGATTATGATATTTAAAAATCGGTAATTTATTTTCAAATATGTTTGTTAAGGCGGTGGCTAAAGAAAAGTTACGATAAATAGCATCAGTCTCTAAGATCACCAGTTTGGGTTTTTGTTTTTCAAAAGCCTGAAGTAAAAAGTATTTACTTTCAGTCAATAGTTGACCAGAAGTTCCACAAACATAGCTAGTAATTCCATGGTCATTCCATAACTGCATTGGTGTAATTGCCGAATAGGATTCACTATCACCAATTACTAAAACATCAATACTATTTTCTTTTTCACCTAATATGCCATTAGCTGATAAATTATCCATTCCAAACACATCAAGATTATTTTTAGGAATAACAATCAGTGAAGCTCCTAATAAAAATAATCCCAAACCAATAATAAATAATGTACTATACAAGATATTTTTCACTTGCTGCATAATTACACCTCGATTAAAAATTTGCATAAATCGGATCAACTGGTATATATCCAGTTCCATAAGCCCCAAATACAATAATGAAAATAATTAATGCATAATATAGGCCCCATCTTATTACAATATTTTGCTTAGCAACTGTCTGTCTGATCTTAATATTTTTTTCTTTAAGAATACTAATGATCAAAACAATGATCACAGCGATGGCCAGAATGAAAAAATCATATTTATCCATACCTAATTCATATATTTTTCCATTAGTAAATGATTGCAATGAAAAATCACTAAAAATTTTGATAAACATTCTTATACCAACTTTTAATCCTTCTGCTCTAAAAAATAATTCTCCGATAACTACTAGTATACTTGTTTTAATTATCCGAATAAGTTTATATCCAAAACTTGCTGGATTGATATGTAATTTGTTTTGAATCTTTTTAATTGTTGGCTCAATAAAATTAGCCGTTAAAATTAAAGCAAAGTGATATAATCCAAAAAAGATATAATTCCAACCGACTCCATGCCACAACCCATTACCTAACCAGACTGCCAGTAATGCAATCCCGCCAGCCAATACGGCACCATGATGATTACCAAACCGTTTTCGAAGTTTTGATGATAAATTTTTTATCGGTTTACTCATTGAAAGGGGATAAAACAAATAATCCTTAAACCACAAACCTAAAGAAATATGCCAGCGCTGCCAAAATTCTGAAATACTTTTAGAAAAAAATGGTTGCTTAAAATTTTCTGGCATTCTAACTCCAAAAATCTGGCCACTTCCAATGACGACATCCATTGTTCCAGAAAATTCCATATATAATTGGCAAGTATATAACAAAGCGCCAACAAAAATAATACCACCATCATAACTGCTATAATCTTGAAAAACATTACTAATAAATGCATTAAGACGATCAGCAATGACCATTTTTTTAAACAGCCCATAAAATATTCTCTGGATTCCAAAGGTTAGATTTTGATATGTAACAGGATTTCCTTGATATAAAGATTCTGTAACTTCACTATATCGACAAATTGGCCCTTCCATTGTTAGTGGAAAAAAACTCATATACAAAGCTAATCGTCCTAGACTTTGATCAGCTTTTATTTTTTCATAATAGACATCAAATAAATATGATATCGCTCTTAAAGTATAAAACGATATTCCAATTGGAATAATAAATGCTGGAACACTCAATGAAAAATCTAATTTAAATATAGCTAGCAGGCTATTTAGATTCTTGATTAAAAAGCCACTATATTTTAAAACAACTAAAATACCTAAATTTAAAGTTACTGCCAAAGCCAAAATCTTTCTTTGTTTATTGCGATAACAAAGTTTAAGACTTTTGCGCTCACTTTTGGCAACCGTTTTTAATTCTTCATTCTGACGGTTTTGAACTAAAGTCAACCAAATACCAAAATGATGAATACCAAAAGTAGCTAAGACTAAATAAATGACTAATTCTTTACTGATCAAATAGAAAAAACAATAACTACATAATAGTAATACCAGCCACCGATATTTCTTTTTTACCAAATTATAAACAATGACAACAAGTGGTAAAATGATTCCTAAATACTCAAAGGAACAATATGAACGCATCTTAATTATCCTCTTGTAAAGACATGATCATTGTATAGATAGCTTTTACTGAATTAAAATTAGCAGGAACGATAGCTACTGCCGGAACAGTAACATCAAATTCATCTTCAATTTCAGCAACTAATGATAATATCGTTAGTGAATCTAAAATGTGATTATCAACTAATCTTTCATTATTTTCTAAATCTTCTCCTGGTAATAAGTCTTCTAAAATTTCTAATAATTTATCCACCTTTATTTCCTCCTATTGAATTGCTCGATTTAATAAATCGGTTCTAACTGAATCACGAATACAAATAAAACTATTATCGGGATTAACGCGAATTATCATTGGTAAATCCCGGCTTAAAAATAACGAAATACCTTCCATCATACAATATGCACCAGTTTGCCTAAATACCAATAAATCTCCTATTTGTAAATTGGAAATAGGCAACTGTTTAACTAAAATGTCATTGACAGTACATAAAGCCCCACAAATATTCCAATTAATTTCATTTTGCTTATTTCTAGCTGGATAAATATCCATCAATGGATGTTTCATTGCCATTGATTGTCCATAATAAACTAAATGATTGATACCCCCATCAACAATGGCATAGTTTTGATTATTATTAGTTTTTGTATCAACAACTTTTGTCAAATAATAGCCACAACTCGCTGCAATGCTGCGCCCTAATTCTAAAGTAATCGTGGCTGGATAATTAATTGTCTGCAATAACTTGGAAAATTCCACCAAATGATTGCTTTCATTAAAATTATCCTCTTTAAAATACGTTACTGGTAACCCGGGTCCAAATTCTAAATTATGAATTTTAATTCCTGTTTGATCAGTAATTTCATTTAAAAATTCTTCAAGAAATTTCACTTCTTTAGTTAATTTTTTTAATGAATATTTTTGAGTTCCAGAAAAATATTGAATCCCAAAAACTTCAATATACGGATTTGATTTTGTTTCTTGCAATAATTGTAATACTTCTTCTTTATCTAATCCAAATTGATTACCACTAGTCAATCGGATCAACATTGGAGTTATTTGCTGATGCTTTTTAGCACATTGTTCTAATAAACTAAATTGATTTAACGATTCGACTGTATATGCTCGAACTGATAAATGAGAACCAATTAACTCGTCAATCACTTCTGGTGTTTTATATACACCAGAAACAACTAATTGTTTTGGCGCAATCTGTTCTTTTTGGCAAATCCGAAGTTCCCCTGGTGAACAAACTTCAAAACAGGTAACTTGTGATTTTAAAGAGCTAATGATAAATGGATTAGCTTTCATGGCATAACAGATTTTGATTTTATCAGTTAAAATTGTTGATAAAAGTTTTATTCTTTCATTTAAGCGATTGATGTCAAAAACATACATCGGGGTAGGATATTTTTCAACCAATTTTTTTACCATTATCTCATTCATGAACAACACTCCTTTTCAATAATAATTTTCGATCTATTTTTCCATTTTTATTTAATATAAAATTATCAACTTGTTTAATTTTACTAGGAATCATATATATCGGTAACTTTTGTTTAAGATCCTGGTAAATAGCCTCTTTTAAACAATCACCTTGATAAAAACAATAAATACGACTTTTTTTATCATCATAGACAACACAGCTGCGTATAACACCATTAACACCATTGACTGCCAGTTCAATTTCTTCTAATTCAATTCGATGTCCCTGATGTTTAATTTGAAAATCTTTACGACCACAAAAATACAAACTGTCATTTTGATCAATGCGTCCTAAATCACCCGTTCGATAAATAATATCAGGATATTTGTCATTTAATGGATTTTGGACAAATTTAGTATTAGTTTGTTGTAAATCGTTATAATAACCCAAAGCCAAATTGCCACTAACGACTATTTCGCCAAAATCACTCTCTTGATCATGTTCATCTAACAAAAATACTCGTCGATTTGAAAAAGGATGATCAATAGGAATTCCCTGTTGATAATCATGATAACAATCAATAATATGATAACTACAGTTACAAGTTACTTCAGTTGGTCCATATAAATTAACAAATTCAACTTGTGGTAAACTGCTCATCCATTGTTTTAAATGTGATAATGGCATAACTTCACCACTAAATAATACTTTTTTTAAACTTCTGGGTACTTTATAATCTAAACCGTGAAATGATGTAATCAAACATAAAGCCGAAACTGCCCAGATCAAAACAGTTACTTGATGCTGACATAAATAATCAATTAATACGACTGGCTGTAAAAACATTTTTTTATCAACAATCACCAAAGTCGCTCCCACTTTTAATGATGTGTAGATATCTTTAACTGAAACATCAAAATCAAACGGTGCCTGATTAGCCAATATATCTCGATGACCAAATTCAAAAGTTCTGACAAAATCATTGATAAAACTAATTACGCTACGATGAGATACGACTACTCCTTTAGGAACACCAGTTGAACCAGAAGTAAAAATTGTATATAACGGATCGATATCTATCATTTTTTGACGAATACTTTTTAGTTTCTTATAATCACCTGATTGCGTTAGTATTTCTTCAATTAAAACAATCTCTTGTAATCCAAATATTTCTTCAGCCATTTTCAAGTGCTGTTTATCAGTAATCACTACCTGACTTTTTAAAATCTGTTTCATTTGTTTTAACCGTGAAACTGGTAAATCAGGATTAAATAAAACATAAAAATTACCTGAATAAACAATCCCTAAAAAGGATATTAATGTCAAACTGCTTTTTTCCATCAAAACAACAATTGGCTGTTTTGTAAGTTCGTATTTAGCTAGATAACTACCACATATTTGACTTAACGTTTCTAGCTTACCGTAAGTAAACGTTCTTTTTTCATCAATAACAGCAACTTTATCTGGTCTAATCTTCGCCTGATATTCTAAATATTCTAATACATTTTTCATTTTGTCCTCCTTATCTTTACATCTATCACTATAAAACAGCTACCTTTATTAAAGATTTATTGAACCTTAATGTTTGTTAAGATTTGAAAAAAAACAACTATCCTCTTTGATAGTTGTTTTACTTTCGATTAAAAACGATAATAAATTGCGTATGATATGGTTTATCTGGTGGTACTTTAAGGATAATCGTTCCTTGATGCAGTTCGACAATCTTTTTAGCAATCGATAAACCTAAACCAGTTCCTTTGCCACTGGTTCTGGCCTTATCTGCCATAACAAAGGGTTCAAAGATCGATGATGCCAGCTGATGATCGATTCCGATGCCATCATCCCCGATAGTAATGATTATTTGTTTATTAGTTATTTTTAAAGCAACATAGATGGTTGTTCCTTCTTTATTATATTTTAAACTATTAGAAATTAAATTATCTAATAGACGATTAATTAGTTTAGTATCAAGTTCAAAATAAATGGGTTCATCAGGAATATCAACTTCTAAATTAAATCTCGATGCAATAATTTCATTATATTTTTGTATCAACATTAATTTTAAGGTTTCACATAGTTCGACTTGTTTTAATTCTATTTGATATTTAGGATGATCCATGGAAACATAATCAAATAATGTATTGATTAAACCAATTGCATCATCGGCTTTTTTTATCATTATACGTAAATATTTTTCAGCCTGCTTATCATCAATCTTGTTATCAATAAAAGCTTTAGCATAACCTTGAACAACTGTCAGTGGTGTTTTTAGATCATGGGATATATCGACGATTAACTGTTCTTTTTCTTGCCTTGCTGTTTTTAAACGTTCTAACAGATCACGAAACTTGTCTAACACCGTTTGGAATTCACTTGGTAAATGATTATTCTCCACTATTAAATTACCGTTTTGACATGAATCAATAGCTTTATTTAATGGCATAACTAGTTTTTTGATTTTTCTTGCAAATAATAAACTTTGAACAATTGCTACTAACAAGATAACAACTGCGGCGATTAACCAAAGCCAGTTTGTTTCTATAACTACTTTTTCATAAGTTAGATCATTGATTATCGGTGAGATAAATACCAGGGTTCTTTCATCATCATTAACAGTAGTATATGAAGTTTTTGTAATTTCATGTTTATTATCATAAAAACCTTTCAAATAATAAAATTCTTTTTTCGTTAACTGTTGTTTATCATTAAACAAAGTTCCACTAACAATTATCAAATCTTGGTCTAAAACACACTCATCAATAATATACTCCTGTTCATCATCTTGACCATATAAAGTAACATAATACAGTTTTTGATTAGTATCTTGATCAATACCCTGATAAACTGAATATGACATCGATTCTTGATTATCATTAATATAAACCAAGTCAGTGTAGCTAACATTTTCAACTACTTCCTGTCTAGTTCCATAAAGAACTTTTCCATTTTCATCAAAAATAATAAAATCACAGTTTCTAAGCCTATTGGCATCAATTTGAGCAAACTGATCATTTTCTAATTCTGTTTGATATTCATATAAAGTATCAATTGTAGGAAAAGCATTTGTAAGATGATTACTAATCCAATAATTAAATAAAATATAAATTCCTAATAATAAAATGGAATATAAAAAGAATTGTCGTAAACAGATCGTAACAAAACTTCGTTTACGTCTTATTTTCAATTTTATAACCCAGCCCTCTAATTGTTTTAATATATTTAGGATTTGTTGGATCATCTTCAATTTTAGAACGAATATTTGAAATATGAACCATCATGGTATTATCATCATTATCATATAGCTCACCATTAATACAACTATATAGCTGAGCTTTAGTAAAAACTCGTTCTGGTTCTTTCATCATCTTAGCTAATATTTTTAATTCCGTTACTGTTAATGAAACTACTATACCATTTTTCTTTAATCTAAATTTATCTAAATCAAAATCTAGTTCTCCTAAGATTAAATGATTATCTTGTTTGTTTTGGGTTTCTATTTGATAATTATAACGTCTTAACATTGCATTAACATAAGCCAATACTTCTAAAGGATTAAATGGTTTGGTAATATAGCCATCTGCTCCTAAATCTAAACTAGTAATTCGATCAACATCCATCGTTCGGGCTGAAATAATAATAATTGGAAAATTTTTAATTTTTCGAACTTCTTTAATAAACTCATAACCATTCATCACTGGCATCATAATATCAACTAAAGCAATTGATATATCTTGCTTACGAATAATTTCCAGTCCTTCTTCACCATTAAAAGCCGTATAAACATTAAAATCTTGCCCATCAAAATATAACAGTAATAATTCAACGATATCTTGATCATCTTCTACTATCAGCACATTCGGTTTCATTAATAATTCCTCCTGTTCTTTAGTATAGCGAATCTAATTCTAAAAAAGATTATTTCAAAACTAAAGGAAATAAATAATTCCCTTAATTTTTCTTAAGGGAATCTACTTGCTTAAATTGAATATCTACTAAATTATCGGTAGCTAGACAAAATAAATAATTACTAGCGATTATTTTTTGATAATAATATATATTATCAACTTTCCATTTTATTAATTTTGAATCTACAGTAAACAAAGCATCGTTATCGAGTAAACAACTAAATCGATCAAAAGTATTGCTAATACCACTGCCCAAATATTTAACATAACTTTCTTTAGCACACCAGATTTGAAAAAAGCTTTGTTTTATGTCTAAACTATTATTAAGATAATTAATTTCGCTAGGATTAAAAAAACGTTTTGCTAGTTTTAAATAATGGTCATTACTATTTTTTTTCTTTAATTCCATTAATTGGACATCAATACCTAAATTTTGATGACCAAAAGCAACCAGCCAATAAAGACCACTATGAGAAATTGAAAAATGAATTTGGGGATATTTAATATTTGATGGCTTACCTCGATCGTTATACGTAATTTGCCAGTCATTTTTATTTAAGACTAATCCAAGTGTTTTAAAATAATCTTGGGCCATTAAAAATAATAATTCATGTGAAGCTATCTTAGCTTCATTTTTTACTATATATACTATTACAGCATTTTCCATAATAAAATCCATTAGAGAAAAAAGTTGATTAAAATCAACTTTTTATTCAATCATATTCTCTTTCTTTTTAGCTAACATAGCATATTGTGAAACTTGTCGTAACCCGGCATTTAATAACACTAAAACTGTCACCACAGCAATAAATGTTAATAACCATTGCACTAAATAAATATCAGCGCCAAAAGTAATTGGCATATCCCAGATAGCATGTAATGCAATAACATAAACTAAAAATTTTAAGAATTGACCACTTAAAAGATGTTTGCTGGTAAGCGGTTCTTCTTTTTTAGCTACGATCAAACCAACCCCGGCAATTGCACTCCAAGTAGTATGACAGCCAAAAGATAAAATAGATCTTAATAATAAGATATTTAACATCACACTAATTTGACCATTACTATAGATAAAAGCATTAAAAGCATAACCAGCCGTTTCAAACACGGCAAAACCAGCTCCAACACAAGCACCAATTAACATTCCATTTAAAATGTATTTAGTATTTTTTCTTCTTACATAAAAAATTACAACGGCTATCTTTCCAATTTCTTCAATAATTCCTACTAAAATAGCTCCAATATAATCAAGCTGCTCAACATTAATAATTTCATAAAGAATTAAAGTACAAACTAACGATAAAGCCCCACCGACAAAAAACATCGTTACCACATCAAATATACTAATATTTCGAGGAACATTGACTTCCCAGAAGAAAATTAATGCTGAAAATGGAACCATCAGTGCTCCAATAAAAATTGCTCCAGGAATTGCATTGGTGTTATAAAAATTATTAACCATCACAAATAAAGCAATGAAAACAATTAAAAACATCAAAAAAACTCGAGAATATAACCAGGGCTTAGGCCAGCTGGAAACCATATCAGCCTCTTTAGGAGTAGTAGTTTTAGTACCGGTTATAAATAACTCTTCCCGTTCTGCTACAGAATGTTTCTTAAAAACTTCAGAAAATAATTCCTTTAACTTAATTTCAACTTTACCATCTTCACCAGTCATACTATTAATAGTATTAGTAAAATTATCTAGCCCCTTTTTTAAATAAGCTTGAATATTTTCACTATTATTATCATTGACTAACTTAGCCCCACAACTAGGACAATAATTCATTACACCGGTATATGGCTTGCCACATTTATAACAATAGTGAACTTTGTTATCTTCTACCTTATTTTCATGACCACAATATTTACAAAACTTAGCATTTGCATCAATTGTTCTGCCACAATTGGAACATACTTTTTCCATCAAATCACCTTCTTTTTTACTACATTATATACTATATTTAAACAAACGACTATCATTTTTATCTTTACAAAAAACAAGCAGATAAAATTATCTGCTTGCAACCAAACTATAACTCCAATTTAAAACTAATATCACCTAAAATTTTAGATGAATCAAATTGTTTAAAATTCATACTTTCTAATAATCTAATCGAACGATAATTATCATCATAAACATGAGCAAAAACCATTTTAAAGCCATATTCTTCTTTTAAAACACGCAATAATACCTTCAGGGTTTCTCTTGCATAACCATGATGCCAATAAGTACTATCGAAAGTATAACCAATAATCAAACTTTTTTCATCAATAACTTCTAAATAATAATCACCGATCATTTCCTCATTTTCTTTTAAAATAACTGCTAAATGATAATTGCCGATCTTTCCTTCAAAAGGATGCTTTAAACAATATTCAACTCTTTTTACCGCTTTTTTATAAGGATAACGCCACCATGACTGGTAAAAAGCCACTTCTTTTTTATTACGATATTCACTCATCCTTACAGCATCTTCGCGTTGTAATTCCCTAAGATATAAACGCTGGGTATCAATCCTTTCCATCAAGTCACTCCAATCTAACTTTTATCATACACCAACCAGTAGTTAATTACAATTAAGCCGAATCTAAAAATAAGTAAAAATTTGATTTTAATTCACAAATTAATTTACTTTAATGTCTTTTGTTTATAATATTGTTGCATTGTTAATTCATCGTGCTATCGAAACTGTTAATTAAATGGTAAGCAATCTGCCAATTATATCAAATCAAATATAAAAGTTAAAGCTAATCTGCTTATTTAAAAATGTATCTTGATATAATTAGGTCAGCTGGTTAGATGATTGTAATATAGCTGGTAGCTACTAATAAAAAAAATATAAAAACATAAAATAATCGGTCTTTTAAAAGAATAATTTTATTTATGTAAAAGAGGTAAGAACTTATTTCTTACCTCTTTTGGCTTGCAGAGTATTGATCATATGTCTAATAGCAATAATCGGATGCTTATAAATCATCCTTGGTCCCGCATATTTCATGACTTCACGAATTTTTTGTCGATAACTTGGAGCATAGCAATGGATCGGACAGCTGGAACAAAAAGTTTTTTCAGCTTTACGGGGACAGCGATCAATTCTTTGGTAAGCATAATTTTTTAACTCAGTCAAATCCTCATGATTGCCTTTTTCATACATTTCAATCATTAAAGTAATCATTTCTTTTTCCTGCTCGATCGTCATTAGCTTTGTCGCCCCCGTTCAATCTTAATAATGCGATGGCAAATTTTTAATGATGAAGGTCGATGACTAACCATGATGATTGTTTTACCGGCACTATTTTCACTTAACGCCTGTAATACTAATGCTTCATTTAAACTATCTAAATTACTAGTTGGTTCATCTAATAAAATCATTGGCGTATTGTGTAAAAAAGCTCGTGCTAATGATAAACGCTGTAATTGACCACCAGATAATGACTGGTAAAGACTACCTATCATTGTTTCATAACCATCAGGTAATGATTGGATAAATTCATCTAAATTAGCTTTACGACAAGCATCCACTACTTTAGCATCGTCAACATCTAAACCTAACTTGATATTATTTTTAATACTATCGTTAAAAACATATGTATCTTGTGTTACATAACTCATCAGTCCAATCAAAGAATCACTATTCCATTCTTTAATATTATGATGATTGATCAAAATTTCACCACTAGTTGGATCATAAAAGCGCATTAATAGCTTCAACAACGTCGTTTTTCCATTACCGCTCTTTCCTTGAATTCCAATTATCTCACCTGGTTTGATCGTTAAATTAATATTATCTAAAATCAAATCATCCTGATAACTAAATGATAGATTTTTTATTTCAATATCACCTAAATTTCCCGAATATCCATTAGTTACTGGAGTAACTTGTGGCGATTCTTCCAATAAATCTAAGACCCGATTACCACTGGCAAAAGTGATAATTAAATTATGGGCTAATGAAGATAAAGCTAAAACTGGTCCAAATGATGACATTAATGCAATTGTACTTAAAATTACCCCATTAAAACCAATAGCTCCTTGACGATATAGATAATATGCCAATAATAACATTGCCAAGGAAAAAAGACTAACTAATCCATCACTAATCATTTGAAAACGACCTTCTAAACGTTTTAAATATTCATTTTGATAATTTAAATTAGTACTTTTTCTTTCAATATCTTCTAACCGTTTATTACCTCGTGTAAATTGATCAACAATTCTTAAACCATGAACTGCTTCTAAAACATAACTAGTATATTTTCCATAATCATTACGATACTCTAATCCTTTATCTTGAGATATCTGATTGATAATAACAGGAATTACTACACCAATAACCAGATAAGCTACTAGCGCTAACAAGGCTAACGATAAATGGAAGGTACCTAAAAATACCACCATAATTATTGAAACGATCAAAGCAATCATCACCGGTGATATGGTATGGGCATAGAATACTTCTAATAACTCGACATCACTAGTAATCATCGCTACTAAATTTCCCCGGTCTTTACCATCAAGTTTTGCCGGAGCTAGCGTTCTTAATTTTCCAAAGACAATATCACGAATCATTGCTAGTAATTTAAAAGCAATAAAATGGTTACACCATTGCTCACCATAGCGTAAAAAGCCTCTAACTACACCACAAATAATCAATAAATAGCCTAAATTAATAAAACTTTGACGATCAATAATTTTTAAAATTATTTCCCCGGCAATAACTGTTAAGAAAATAGCTGCCAGATAACCTAATACCCCTAGAATAATAGCGATAAACATGATTAACAGCATTGACTTAACTAGGGCAATCAAGCTAATTACAACTTTAATATTACTTCGTTTTTTCACTTGTATTTCCTCCATAATTTTCAATTCTTTGCTGTGTCATCACTAATTGATAATAATCATCATTATTTTCCATCAATTGCTGATGGCTGCCAGTACCTGATAAACGCCCATGACTAAAAACAAAATTTCGTTTACAGTTAATGACATTAGCTAATCGATGACTAATTAAAATAACAATTTTATCTTCTTTCATTTTTTCAATTACAGTTAATATAATTTCTTCACTTTCAATGTCAATATTGCTCGTTGCCTCATCAAAGATATAAACATGGCTATCATGTAATAACGCCCTGGCAATACTTAAGCGTTGTTTTTGACCACCAGAAAGATTATTACCACGTTCTTCAATTTCACTATCCAAGCCCTCTAATTGACTAAAATAATTCCATAAATTAACTTGTTTTAAAACATTGATTAACTGTTCGTCAGTTGCCTGATAATTACCATCTAATAAATTAGACCGAACATTTCCAGCAAAAATATATGGATCATGTTCTACTAAAGTGATTTGTTTCATCAAGCTATCATGTCTAATATCTCGAACTTCACAATCATTATAAGTTAAAGAACCCTGGTAATGATCATAATATCCCATTAATAACTTAGCAATCGTACTTTTACCACTTCCAGAACTTCCAACCACTCCATAAATACCTGGTTCATCTATTAAAATATTGATATCTTGTAAAACCAATTCTTTATCGTAAGCAAATGAAAGATTCTGCATTTTAATATTAACAACTTCACTTAATTCTTGATTAGCTTTTGTAACAACAGGAGTATCTAATAATCTAAAGATTTTTTCACTGGCTGCATTACCATTCATAGCAATATGGAAAAAAGATCCTAACAATCTTAATGGTATAAAAAACTCCGCTGAAAGCATGATCATCATAAAAGTCTGTCCTAAATTGATTTCCTGATGATAAAAAGCATATAATGATAAAATAATTCCGGCTGCCGCCCCACCATAAGCAACCAAATCCATGATACTTATGGAATTTAATTGCATTACTAGCACTTTCATCGTAATTGTTCGAAAACGCTCGGCTTCTTCATTCATTTCAAAATGTTTACTTTTATCACCACGATAACCTTTTAAAGTTGTTAAACCACTAACATTATCTAAAAAACGATCTGCTAAATTTCCATAAAGGCCCCAATATTTACTTAATAATCTTTTAGCAAACTTTTGAACTAGAACAATTGATATTGGAATTAATGGGACGCAAATAAATAAAACTAATGCCGCTTTAAATTCAACTTGTCCTAAAACTACAAATAAAGTAACTGGCGCTAACATACTATAGAAAAACTGTGGCAAGTATTTTCCAAAATAAGTTTCTAGCTGTTCTACACCCTCACTCATTAACTGTGTTAATGATGCCTTACTAATTACTTCTTGATAGTGATTATTTAAAACTAAGACTTTCTTATAAATATCACTCCGTAATTTTCCTTTAATACTCTTAGCCGCTTTAAATGATAAAATTGCTGTTTGTTTAGTAAAAATTCCTTTAATAATTATCAAAACAACAATCGTAACTATTTTAAGTTCTAAAGAACTAATGACATTTTTTTGATAAATATCATTAATCATCGAAGCTGTAATGGCAATAATAATTATTTGACATATTAAGCCTAACCACTGCATCAAAACTTGCAGATAAATATATTTCTTATCTTCTTTTAAATAACTAACTAATCTTTTATTAATCATTTCTTACTTCTTTGATTGTCGCTATCTTCATTGTAAAATAATAATATTTAAAGATTACTAATAGAACAATCACGATCCTTCCATAAATATTGTTCATCATTAAAAAAGCAATTAATAGCATAGTACTGGCAAAACTTAATAACATTACTTTAGTTTTTAAAGTCATTGATCTTCTTTGAACAAAACTATCTAAATGATTTTGATATAGCTTTGTTCCCTCAAACCAGATTTTAGCGCGCTTAGAGCTCTTGGTAAAAAAGAACATCGCTAACAATAAAAATGGTGTTGTTGGTAAGATTGGTAAAAACACCCCAATCATCCCTAATACCATTGCAATTAAGCCTAATCCAAAATATAAGTATTTCATCGTTTTCTCCTTTTTGTTATATCAAACTAACTTAGTTATACCAGACTAACTTTAACATTATCAACGAATCTTTGCAACTAAAATAATAAATGTTTCCGAGCTTTTTTTAAAATTAACATATGAAATTTTAATTTTTTAATGGTAAAATAAAAGTAGTTAACGTGCGGTTTGGATAACGTAAGTCCAGTTACAGACCGCACTTTTATTTTCTAAGGAGATGATTAAATGTATCAAATCGGAGATTCTTTTTTATATGGTCGCGAAGGTGTTTGTAAGATAACAGATATTGTAACTAGACAAATCAAAGGAGAAGATAAACAATATTATGTTTTAGAGCCTCAAGATCAACACATTAAGATCTTTATTCCAGTTGATAACAATCAGGCAGTTTCGAAAATGCGACGGGTACTATCTAAAGAAGATATTTATAAGTTAATTAAAGCCATGCCTGATAATGAAACAATCTGGATTGAAGATAAAAATGTTCGTAAGCAAAAATATAATAATATTATCATCAACGGTGATCACGAACAACTAGTTAAGTTAATTAAAACTCTCTATTTACATCGTGAAGAAAAACTTAAAAGTGGCAAAAACTTCCATGTCCAAGATCAACAATTTTTAGATACTTGTGAAAAAATTTTATATGATGAATTTTCAACTGTTTTAAACATTAAGCCAGACCAAGTAATTCCATTTATTATTAATACAATCAATGAGGAAAATAGCGATGTATAAAATTAATGATTGTGTCATCTTAAATAATTATCACGTCTATCAAATCATCAAAAACAATCAGGACAAATATACGCTCACTTCATTTACCAGCCAGGATACTATTGAAGTCACCAGTAAACAAATTATTAAAGCTCTACCAACAGTAGAACAAATTAATGAAGTCATTGAACGAATTCCTTATATTCGAACATTACAAATTGAAAATGAGAAGTATCGTCAGGAAATTTATCAAAAAACAATCAGTACTTTTGATGAGGTTGATTTAATTAAAATTATTAAATCGGTTTATCTCCGTCGTAAAAGAAACAAATATCATGATTATGAAGAAAAATACTATCATTTAGCTAAAAATCTCTTTCATGAAGAAGTTGCCGTTAGTTTAAAAATGCCATTAGATACAGTAGAAGCCTATATTAATGAAAAAGTGTTGGAATTTTAAAAAACCTATCAGGTGAGCCTGATAGGTTTTATTTTAAATTATGATAAATAAATAACATTCGATCCTTACCATTCATATCTTTAATGATTTCATAAGGTTCGTTTGGAAAATAGGTTGCTAGAGCTTCTTCCATCAATTCTCGTTGATCAAACCCCATTTCAAAAGCTAATAATGCTCGATGATTCAATAATGGCTTTACTTCATTAAAAATTCGCCGATAGAAATATAAGCCATCATTACCACCAAATAAAGCTAAATGCGGTTCATTATCTTTTACCATTGCTTCAATTTCTTGATTATTAGGAATATATGGGGGATTAGAAACAAAGATATCCACTTTAATTTGTTTTTCTAATAATGGTTCTAATAAATCACCAACCATAAAATCTACATTAGCCTGCAATCTTGCAGCGTTTTCTTTAGCTACTGCGATTGCTTTATCAGATATATCACTGGCATAAACTTTTGTTTTTGGTTCTTCTAAAGCTAAGCTGATGGCAATCGCCCCACTTCCAGTACCAACATCACAAAGACTAATTGTCTGATAATCATTAAAATAATCATCAATTCGATACAAGATATTTTCAACTAATTCTTCTGTTTCATAACGAGGAATCAAAACATCTTCGTTGACAATAAAATCCCGTCCAAAAAAAGTTTCCATTCCTATAATATATTGAATTGGTTTCCCTTGATAATATTCTTCCATCCCAGCTAAAAACTTAGCTTCCAATTCTGGTTCAACTTCCTGATCATACATTAGATATAATTCATGAGGCTGTTTATTAGCTAAATGATAGAATAAAACTTTAGCCGCATTTACATCTTGATAATTTTCATCAAGTTTGCTTTCTGCCGTTTTGATTAACTCCTTGACTGTGGCCATTAATGTTGTCCTTCCATTTTTAAACGTTGATCTTCATTAATTAAAGCGGTAATAATATCATCTAATTTACCTTCCATAATTCGATCTAACTGTTGAATTGTTAAACCGATTCGATGGTCAGTAACTCGGTTTTGTGGATAGTTATAAGTTCTAATTTTTTCAGCACGATCCCCTGTTCCGATTTTACTTTTACGTTCACTATCAACTTGTTGATTTTGTTGCTGTTGATAATAATCATAAATACGTGCAATTAAAGCTTTCATCGCTTTATCTTTATTATCGTGTTGTGAACGACCATCTTGGCTGGCAGCAACTATTCCCGTAGGTAAATGGGTAATCCGGACTGCAGAGTCAGTTTTATTAATATGCTGTCCTCCAGCACCACTAGCACGATAAGTATCAATTCTCAAATCATTTTTATTAATTTCAACATCAACTTCTTCAACTTCTGGCATAACTAGAACTGTAGCTGTTGAAGTATGAACACGACCTTGAGTTTCTGTCTTTGGTACTCTTTGAACCCGATGTGAACCCGATTCAAATTTTAATTTACCATAAACATCTTCACCTTTAACCATGAAAGAAATTAAAGAATAACCACCAGCTTCAGCTGGATCAGCTTCCATAACTTCAATCTTCCAACCTTGTGATTCAGCATATTTTACATACATCCGATATAAATCACCGGCAAAAATATTTCCTTCATCACCACCAGCAGCTCCACGAATTTCCATAATAACATCTTTGTTATCATTAGGATCTTTAGGAATTAATTCAATTTCTAATTTATGAATTAGATCAGGTAATTTATCTTCTAAATCAGCTAATTCCATTTTTGCCATTTCTTTAATTTCAGGATCATTTTCCTTAGTTAACTCTTTAGCTTCTTCAATTCCTTTTTCAATCTTTTTATACTCTTGATATAAATCGTAGGCGCTTTGAAGTGAAGCTTGTTCTTTAGTGACTTCAGTCATTTTTTTAATATCACTACCAATATTAGGATCCATCAACATCTGACTTAATTCTTCATATCTATTTTCCATTGTTTTTAATCGTTCTAACATGCTTTCATTCATGACAATACCTCCAAACCTATCATATTATATAATAAAGCGTCTAAATAAGCAAAATAAATTTTTAGTTGGCTTAATCGTCATTTTTTTTAATAAAAAATTTTTTTAGTTCACATTGAGTTCACTAAGTTACTTTATTATATAAGTGTAGTAAGAAAACTACCCTCCCTTTAATCATAAAAACTAGAGACAAGTTACTGATGTAACTTGTCTTTAATTTTGTAATCTTTTCTAATTAACTACTTATTATATCCTTTTAATGACAAAAATTAAAAGATTAAATGATTTTCTCATCTAATCTTTATCTAAATTTATATGGTTTATTATTAACTTGATGACAATGCCGACAACGTGGCTCATAGTGATCTTTAGCTCCAACCAAAACAATTGGGTCTTCAAAATCAGCAGGTTTACCATTAACTAAACGTTGTGTTCTAGTTGCTGGTGCTCCACATTTAGCACATACTGCCGTTAGCTTAGTAACAAACTCTGCCCTAGTTAATAATTCAGGCATTACCCCAAATGATTCGCCCCTAAAATCTTTATCTAATCCAGCAACCATAACTCTTAGTCCTTTATCAGCCAGATATTCACATACTTCAATAATATCTTCATCAAAAAATTGCACTTCATCAATGGCAACCACTTCTACTTCTGGTTTGACCTTTTTTAAAATATCCTGAGCTTTTTTGACCACTAAACAAGGAACATGAGCTCCTGAATGTGAAATAATTTCACTATCAGAATAACGATTATCAATTTTAGGTTTAAATACGACGATTTCTTTTTTAGCATAGCTTAAAACATTGATTCTTCGAATCAGTTCCTCGGTTTTCCCGGCAAACATACAACCACAAATTACTTCAATCCAGCCATCACGAAATAAATGATACATCTTTCCACTCCTAACTTCTTAAATCACGAACGCCTTCACCCGTACCATCAGGACCAACTTGAGCCAAATCAGAAAAACGACTGTAATTTTTTTCAAATGCTAAATTAACTTCACCAGTAGCCCCATTACGATGTTTAGCGATAATAATTTCCGTTAAACCACTGTTACTTTCGTTTTGTTCCTCAACATTTTTATAATAGTCTTCACGATAGATAAAGGAAACAATATCGGCATCTTGTTCGATTGCTCCAGATTCACGTAAGTCCGACAACATCGGACGTTTATTAGGGCGTTGTTCTACCGAACGTGATAATTGTGATAATGAAATTACCGGTACTTCCAACTCTCTGGCCAATGCTTTTAAAGCTCGAGAAATATCAGATACTTCTTGTTGTCGACTTTCACGATTTTTAGAAGCAGTTGTAATTAACTGCAAATAATCGATAACGATCATCTTTAAACCATGTTCGCTTTTTAATTTACGACTTTTAGCAATGATATCATTGATCTTAATTCCCGGACTATCATCAATATATAAATTACATTTTGAAACTCGTTCTGCTGCTGCATAATATTTATTAGCATTAGTTTTTAAAATTTCACCAGTTCTAATTGCTGAACCTTCAATCCCACCCATAGAGCAGATAATTCTTTGCACCAGCTGTTCAGCTGGCATTTCTAGTGAGAAAATAGCTACCGGTTCATCTGATTTATAGGCAGCATTATGAGCAATATTTAAAGCAAAAGCGGTTTTCCCCATTGCTGGACGAGCCGCTAAAATAATCAAATCGCCTTTTTGAAAACCTGATGTTATTTTATCAAGATCTCGAAACCCCGATTTAACTCCAGAAATATTTCCTTCTACTTTCTGTAATAAATTTAAACGATCGGTTACGCTTCTAATTACTCCTCGAATATCACGAAATTCACCAGCATTACGTTCTTGGGTCACATTTAAAATTGCTTTTTCGGTATCATCAATAAAAGCATCGACATCTTCAACATCATCATAAGCTGCTTCGGCTATTCGCGTTGTTTCCCGAATTATTTTTCTCAACGTTGCTTTATTATGTAACATTTTTAAATAATGATCACTGTGAGATACGGTTGGTATTGATTCACTTAGCTGTAATAAATAATCAACGCCACCAACTTTTTCCAATAAATTATGATCCATTAAATAAGAAGTTACGGTAGTAACATCAACAACACTGCCGGCATCATTTATATCAGACATCGCTTTAAAAATAGTTTGATGACTATTTTCATAAAAGTCATCTTCTACTGCTTTATTTAATATATCAATACACTTATCTTTAGATATCAGCATCGCTCCTAATAACGATCTTTCTGCTACGATATCATGAGGATATTCACGACCAGCCATAGTAATTGTCTCCTAACGTTCTTTTAAATGAACAGTCACTGTTCCCATAATTCCTTTATATAAATCCACCTTTAATTTTGTATATCCTAATGCTCCAATTGGGTGTGCATCAACAAATTTTCTTTTATCAATTTTAATATCATATTTTTCTCTTAATTGTTGGACAATTTGCTTAGTTGAAACACTTCCAAAAGTTTTACCTTCTTTACCAGATTTTAAAGTAAACTCTAAAGTAATTTCTTCAAGTCTTTTGGCTAAAGCTTTAGCATCAGCTTGATTTTGAAGATCTTGTTCATGTGCTGCTTCTTTTTCACTTTCAACTATTTTACGACTAACTGTTGTTTCCATAACTGCTAATTTATTTTTAATTAAATAGTTTTGTCCATAACCATCGGCAACTTTAACAACATCACCTTTTTTCCCTAATTTTCTAACATCTTGTAATAAAATAACTTTCATTAATCATTCGTCCTTTCATCTAAATATTCATCAATTGCTTCTTCTAAAGCATTGATTGCCATTTTAATATCTTCATATTTTAATTGGCAGGCCGCCATTGTAAAATGTCCCCCACCACCTAACTTTTCCATTACTAACTGAACATTAAATTCTTTAGTTCCACGGGCACTAATTGATATTTCCTCTTTACCAGTTCTTCCAACAATAAATACCGCTTTTATGCCACTAATACCTAATAACTCATTTCCAGCTTTAGCTAGTAAAGTACGACTATAAATACTATCTTGTTTTCCATAAGCAATTAAAATATTTTTACCAAAACGGTAGGCTGTTTGAGTAATTGATAATTTAGTTAAGGTCGTATCATAATCATCCTCTAAATATTTATAAGCCTCACCAACATTTGCCTGCATTTCTTTTAATTTAGCAGCAGACTGAAATGTTCTCGTTCCAACTCGCGTTTTAAAATAATTAGTATCAATCAACATTCCAGCATACATAATTGTGGCTTCCCGTTCTGTAACATTAATGTTTTCTTTTTGATAATCAAACAACTCAACAATTAATTCGACAGTTGAAGAAGCTGAAGGCTCTAAATATGTTAATAACGGTAAATCAATAAATTCCTCACCACGACGATGGTGATCAATAACAACTTTATTTTGAATAATATCTAATACATTACCATCGATGGCTAAAGAAGGCTTATGATTATCAACACTAATTAATAAACTATGTGGGCGCTTAAAATCATCGACCCGTTGTGGGGAAATAAAAACACCACGATACCGCCCATCACTTTGTAAACTTTTAGCCACAACCGCTGTTTTTTCCTCTAATGAATCATTATCAATAATAATCTTGGCTTCTTTTTCATAAGCTTTAGCCATTGCATACATTGCAATTGAAGCTCCAAAAGAATCAAAATCAGATTGCTTATGCCCCATGATAAAAACATTGTCGGCTTGTTTGATCAATCCTGCCAAAGTTTGACCTATTACTCGAGCTCTGATTTTATTAGATTTTTCGGTACTTTCAGTATTACCACCAAAATAACGAATTGGCTCATCACTAGATTTAACAGTTACCTGATCCCCACCACGTGAATAAGACAACGATAAAGCTGAAAAGGCCATTTGATCTAGCTCCCTTAAAATATTACTGCCACGACCAATCCCAATTGATAGAGTCATCATTTGGCCTAATTCATCGGCTTTTTCTTTAAAATAATCGAGAATTCTAAACTTATCTTCTACTTGTTTACGATAAGTTCTTTCGTTGAAAATAGCAAAATAGCCATCGCTTTTATACCTTTTTAAAACTACACCATTTTCCTTGCCCCAATCAAGCATAACTTGTCTTGTAGTTGATTGAATTGAAGCAACAGTCTGTTCATCAGCCTGTTCAATTGACTCTTCATAGTTATCAATTGTTATATAGGCAACAGCAATTTGCTGGTCAACAAACTCTTTACTAACTGCGGTATAATCAGTTACATCTTTTAAATATAATAATCTTTTTTCTTTACTATTATATACTTCATATTTTCTCGAATTAATATCAATAACTTTAATATCATCATCTTCAAATAGTGAAGCTAATAGTGGTTGCCATTCAAGTAGTTTTTTTCCAACAATATCTAATTTTAATTCAGTAAATAAATCACTAATCCAGGTGATATTACGACTTTCATCATATTGAATCAAACCAACGCCACCAAAGATAAAAGCGTTTTTTGCCTCATCATTTAATGCTTCACTGACACTTAAATTATTTTCATGAGCAATACTTGAAGCATATAAGATAAAACCAATAATAACAGCATTTTTAATCCAGGCATATAACATGAAAAATAAGAAATTACTTGAAACAAATAAATATAAAAATAACGCCAAAACACTTTCAATTGCTAAAAGAATTGCGCCAAAATTTCTTAAACGTATCATTTTTACTGTCACTTATCATCACCTCACAGCAATACCATTATACATTAATTTCACTTTCTTTTCATCATTTTGACAATCAATAGATTGGAATATACTCTAATAATATAAGATTCACAAAAAAACATTATGATCCACAATAAAACAAACGTAATTTCTGGACTAATAATATTTTTTAAAACTGGTATCATTCCAATTATTCCCTGATATATTTCCAATCCTTCTTGCATTACATTAATTCCTAATAACGTACCTAAAACAAAAAAGATTACTAGATTTTTTATCGCCGATAAAATAATCATTCCATACTTACTAAAACGTAAACTTTTTTGTCGTTTTAAACACCAGCCATAAAACACTCCTAAAATTAATGTAAAGCTAGTAAAGAAAGTAAAAAACATTTCACCAACTAAAAACAAGACAACAAATGCTGCCAAAACCACCATTAATCCAGCTTGATAATCATACTTATAAGTATAATAGGCTAAAAAAACAACCATTACATAGGCAAATACGATATCAAATAAACTGCCAGTATAAAGATTAATGATCCCTAAAACACCAAATAATGCACTCAACATTGCGCCACTAGTCAGCATCTTGATCCGTTGATGATTCATAATAAGCCTCCTCAAGATTTTGATAAAACTTTTTATGATTATATCATAATCTTATTCCTTCATCAATTCCACTTCAGTTGTCTAATTACAACAAAAAAAGGAAAATATCGTCTATATTTTCCCAAAACTAATTATTCTTTTGAATAGTGTAAATGAACTATTTTCCAGTGACCATTTATTTTTTGAATGACTTGAGTTTCTAGTCCATGAATTCCATATTCTTCATTGCTATCTCTTTTAATACATTCTGTTCGATATTCAAAAATAACTAATGCCAGCTCATTAGTTATAAACTTAATTTCTAAATCTTGGGCAATCAAGTCAATTTTGGCATAATTTTTTTGAATCGACCCAATTAAAAAATCTTGATAAATATTTTCAAGTCCCTCATATTTGTTAATGACCGATATCAAAGTATTATTTTTCCCGGTCCATAAATTCATAAAATCATCTTTATCTTGGCTGCTAATAGCTTTGATATAATTATTTACTAACAGCTCAATTTGTTTATAATCATCCATTATTTTCACCCCACTTATTTATCAAAATTATATCATATTTTAAAAAAAAGAATATCCTAATAGGATATTCTAGTCTTCAAATAAACAAGCTCCATTAGTTTCAATTACTTTTTTATACCAATAGAAACTCTTCTTTGGAATCCGTTTATATGTTCCTTTACCATAATCATCAGCATCAACATAAATAAATCCATAACGCTTTGACATTTGTTTAGTTGATTCTGATACTAAATCGATACATCCCCAAGATGTATAACCTAAACATTCAACACCATCAATTTCAATCGCATTAAGCATTTCTCTAAAGTGGGCATCAAAATAATCAATTCGATATTGATCATCAATCGTACCATCAGGTAATACTACATCCTTAGCTCCTAAACCATTTTCAACAATAAATAATGGTTTACGATAACGATCATATAAATCAACCATTGAAACCCTTAAACCAATTGGGTCAATTTGCCAACCCCAATCACTTGAAGGGATATATGGATTTTTGATTGCGGTCATTGTATTAGCAGCTGTTTTCTTTAAACCTTTGTCATCTTTAGCAACACAACTACTTGAATAATAACTAAATGAAACAAAATCAACCGGATAATTTTTCATTAGTTCATCATCACCAGGTTCCTTAACGATTTCAACCCCTTCGTTTTTAAACTTAGCTAATAAATAAGCTGGATATTCTCCAAATACTTGAGTATCACTATAACAATAAGTACTACGCATATCTTGTTGTGCTTGAAGAACATCTTCAGGTTTACATGTATATGGATAATATGTTAATTTTGTCAACATACATCCTACCATTGAACCAGGAATTATTTCATGACATATTTTTGTTGCTAGAGCACTAGCGACAAATTGATGATGCATTGATTGGAAAATAATTTGATTCCAATTAACATCTTCAGGGAAACGATCTCTAACTAAACCACCAGTAGTGTATGGATGACGGATCATACTATCAACTTCATTGAAAGTTAGCCAGTATTTTACTTTATCTTTGTAACGAGTACAGATCGTTCTAACAAATTTTTCAAAGAAACCAACTAATTTACGGTTATACCATCCATTATATTTTAAAACTAAATTAATTGGTGGTTCATAATGGGACATTGTAACTAATGGTTCGATTCCATATTTTAAACATTCATCAAAGACATTATCGTAGAATTGTAATCCTTCTTCATTTGGTGTTTCATCATCACCATTAGGAAAAATTCTGGTCCAGGCAATTGATAATCTAAATACTTTAAATCCCATCTCCGCAAACATTTTGATATCTTCTTTATAATGATGATAAAAATCACTACCATGGCGTTTTGGATATAAAGTTTCATCATCAGTTGCTAACGCTTCTTCAATCTCTTTACTACTTATTTCATTTTGTTTAGCGTAATCTTGAACATCAACATCTAAATGCGAACGAGCACAATCAGATACTGAAATTCCTTTTCCGCCTTCTTTCCAGCCACCTTCTACTTGGTTAGCAGCAGTAGCACCACCCCATAAAAAACCTTCAGGAAATTGTCTTGTCATTAATTATATACCTCCATAACTTTATCTAAGTAAATATTAACATTTTTATCATCTTTTCATTTAGTTATTTCACTTCATGAAACAACTTTTTATTCATAGCCCTGATCAACAAGCAGCCAATTCCCCTTATCCTTAGTTATAATAAAGCGATAATCACATTAATTGCTTTTATCATATTAATCGGTAAAATAATAACTAATATAATCAATAGGAGTTATCAAATGGAACTAAAAAAAATACACGAACTAATTATTAATGATCCTCATAATCAAAGCTATACCAGCAAACAGATTCCACCAGTATATCAAGTTAGCCCTGATGCTAAAATCTTAATTATCGGTCAAGCTCCTGGCAGTCATGTTGCCAAAACATTTATTCCTTTTAATGATAAATCTGGTGAAAAACTAATGCAGTGGTTAAGAATTGATAAAAATATTTTTTATTCTAACCAGATTGCGATCTTACCGATGGATTTTTATTACCCTGGAAAAGGAAAAACTGGCGATTTGCCACCGCGAAAATTCATTAGTGAAAAATATCATCATTTATTTTTAGAGTTAATGCCTCAAATTCAATTAACGATCTTAACTGGTAAATATGCCATTGACCATTATTTAAAAAATCAAACATATAAAAATTTAACTGAAACTGTTTATCACTATCAAGAATATTTACCGGAATATTTTCCAATTGTCCATCCTAGCCCGTTAAACTTTCGCTGGCATGCCAAAAATCCCTGGTTTGAACAAGATGTTATCCCCGTATTACAACAATTAGTTAATGAAATAATAGAATATCCCCAATAGTTAGGGATATTCTAGATATTTATTTACTGGCTATTTCCCAGCCGTTCATCATCTTACGACAAGAATAAAGTATTAAAAAACTAATCAATAGATTAATAACTAAACTAACATAACTGCTTAAAACTAAAGCAGTCTCTGAATTACTTTGAATTAAGACAATCGCTAATATAATTGAACTAGGAATAGCTCCAGCAATCATCACAACCATTTGCATTATGGCTTCTAACAGACCAGATGAACGATCTTTAAAGATTTTTAATGATAAAACCGAACCACTTACAAAAATAGCGATATAACCTAAAATCGTGGTAAAATAAGTCATAATAACCCCAAGACTATGCTGATAGTAAATTCCCACAATTAAAAAAGCTAAAAAAGCATAAACAAATATTTTAATAAACGTTGGAATTATTACTGCAATTAGTTTATTAAACGGCTTATCAGGAATTAAGTAAATCTGATAATTTTTTAAATCACGGCTTAACTGTGATTGTTTGATGGCACTAAATACCCAAAGAATAATCCAATAAACAAATAAGTCCAAATCAAAGTCTAATCCAATAGTCAATCCAATATAGATTCCTAAAGTAATTAAATCATTTTTATTGAAAAAATCATTACTTTTACGCATAATCAAGAAATTTTTTGATAACAGTGCCCAAGCTCCTGGTAAAAAGCCACTAGTAATTTTGGTTTTAACTTTTTGATTATTAATTGATTGTTGCAGCCCCTGCCGAACTGCTTTTAATGCTTTAGAAAATTCTAAACCATCTATTAATGCCTGTTCATAAAAATCACCACGATAATTAATAAATGCTAAATAAACTATCAACATAAAACCAAGCAATAAAGCTAAACCTAACAGCATCATTAAGATATTACTTTCAACATAAGCAACTAATACCAACTTGATCCAGCCAAAGACTGGCACAAAATAAAATAAGTCTGATTGAGCAAAATTCATTAATAAATTTTTATAATTGCCGGTTTGTAAATATACAATTCCTAAGATAAGTACAACTATGCCAATAATTATTCCTGGAATGATTTTGGCATATTTTCGATATTTCTTATCACCAATCGATAACACATAAAGATAATCATTTAAGATAGAAAAACTGAAAAAAGCAAGTATAGAAACTAAAATTGTTATAAAAAGAAAAGTATAGGTAATTGAAACAAATAAAGCAAATGACAATAAAACCATTAAAGTAATCAAAGTAAATTGCAAAGCTTGTAATACCGTCTGTAATGTTAAATAAATCATTATTTGTTTTCTAGTAAAAGGCCCCGTAAACAAATAAAATGCATCTTCTCCATAAAACAAAGCTTTTCTTGAACTTAAAAATGATGAAAAGATTAATATCGCCAAAAAACCAATATAAACAAGGATCATTACATGTAAATAAGGATCATCATTTATCATTGCTGAGGTATTTTTTAATAGGGTTACTACTGCCATTAAATAGAACAAACCACAAATAATTACTGTTATTCCTGCTGCTTTACTGGCAAAAAGATTTCTAAGAGCCGCTTTAGCTTTTAAGCACCATAATTTAAATAAAACTTTCATTCTTCATTACCATCCGTTGACTCAAAGAAATATTCTTTTAATGATTCATTTTGCAGATTTTCTTTAGTTACATGATTAACGATTTTCCCTTTATCCATAATATAAGCTTCATCAAATATATCATCAATTATGTCAATAATATGGGTACTAATCAAAATTGCACAATTTTGCTCTTTCATCCGTTTAAAAATTTCCAGAACTTTTTCAATACTAGAGGGATCTAATCCAATCATCGGTTCATCAACCAATAATGCTCTAGGTTGTATCATCAAAGCTAAAAGCATGCTCAACTTTTGGCGCATTCCCTTAGACAACTCTTTTGCCAGATTATTTCTTTTTCCCTGCAATTTAAATAACTCTAAATATTCATTGGCAATTTCTTGATAATTTTCAATTCGATATGCACTTCCAATAAACTCGATATGTTCCCAAACTGTTAAAACATCATACAAAACTGGGGTTTCTGGCACATAGCCAAAACATTTTTTAGCTTCGATAGAATCATTAAAATAGCCACATATTTTAATTTCCCCATCAAAAGCTACCAAATTGGCAATACTTTTAATAGTTGTTGATTTTCCAGCACCATTTGGACCCAATAAAATTGTAATTTTACCGGGTTTGGCAATTAAATCAACATTACTTACCGCCTGATAACCATCATAATTTTTAGTCAGATTCATCACTTCAATCATATATCGATCCTCCCTTTACTATCATTATAGAAAAAGCCAATCAAGAAGTATATAACTGTTTTATTAATATTTATTAAGAAAAACGACTTATCAAAAAGATAAGTCGCTAGTCACCATCACATTCACGAATGGCCTGTATAAAACTGCCAATAAAACTATAATCTTGGAGGTAATCAATCTTCACAATTTTAGGGCAATAATCCTTTGGTAAATATTTATACAGCTCTTTTTTTAATTTATTTACATCCAAAAGCCCATTACAGATAACCACTAGTTCTGGAGCTACCGTAACGGTGCACAATAAAACTATCTGTGCTAATAATTCAACCGTTCCTTCAGCTGTTTTATTTAATTCAAAACGACTCTTAGATAATACTAACGGCATATATTGGACTTCACCGCTTAAAGAATGATTTCCCACATGAAGCCGATCATTAATAATATTACCGATTCCTGCATTAGTTCCAACTGGTTGAAAAATAACTGATATATTATGATAAGTATTTTGACAGGCATGATAACCTATTGCTACTGAATTAACATCATTGCATAAAATAATTTTTTGACGATAACGTTGTTTCAAAGCGGCTTTAATATTAGTGCCATCATCCATTCCCTCTAATTTCATCGTATCAACAATACCATCATTAATTATCCCTGGAGTCGCTATGGCAATCGCATCGATATGTTTATGATGCAGCATCATCGTATCAATCACATCACAAATATCATCAATCGTTAAATACGTTTTAATAATCTCCCCATCTTCTAAAATATCATTATTACGCCCAAATAACCGATAACCAACATGAATTCTAACACTATTTCTTATAAGTGCCAAAGTAAGAATTTCGCCATGTTTTCGTGTTATTTCACCTAGCGTTAAGTCCTCATGTTTCTTTTTATATTCTTTTATCCGTGTTTTAGCAATCAAATTAAGCATTTTACTAGTATCATATTTAGCAAAAACACGAGTTGGAATTTTTAAAACTATTTTATTAGGAAACTGCTCTTGAACTTTGGCATGTTGGTAAGATATCTGTGGTGCTAATAAAATGATATCATAATCTTTAGCAACATTTTTTAACTGGTCAAAAGCTATGGCATCAAATAAATAATCCTCATCTAAAATCTTAACTGATTCATTTAATTTCATGGCAAAAAAGCCCGTAGTTAATCCACCACTACAACTAAGTAATACTCTTGTTTTAGGTTTTTGGACCAATGTTTCGATTATCTCCAGCATTTCTTCAAATAGCTCTAATGCATGTTTCATGTTTTTCATTTGAAAATGTAAATAAAATTCATCTTCATTTTTATAAGTATTAAAAACTTTAAATTCAAAGATTTGGAGATCATAACTATTGATTTCACTATGGCTATATGCTGTTTTAATGACAACACTTTTTTCCTGTAATTCTACCTGCATGTTATTTTTATAGTGATAATTTTTAATATATTGCCAAAATACTGTAGCATTTATCTCCCGTAAAAATTCATCCATTGAATAACACCCCACTTTAAAATATATTATCATGTTTTTTTAAAAAATGATGTATTTAACAACTATTTTTACTTTATTTCTTTACTTATAATTATAACCGTTGTTTATCTTCTATCAATATTTAGCGAAATATGTAAAAAACAAGCATTAATACAATTATAATATGATTGAAATCAATCATAGAAGGTGAGATTATGATACCAAAAATACGACGGGATATAATTATTGAAGCTTTAAATGCTAGAGGATACATCTCTATTGAAGAATTAGCCCAACTTTTATATGTCAGTTTGGCAACTGTTAGAAGAGATTTAAATGAATTAGAAAATGAAGTTTTGTTAAAAAGAACTTATGGTGGGGCTTCATTTATTTTACAAGATCACATGATTGTTTCAGGGGACTATCGAACTAATTTTAATAGTGATGAAAAAATTAAAATTGGTAAAAAAGCGACTGAATTAGTTGTTGTATGGTTTGCCAAACAATTAGCTAACAAAATTAATTTACATGTTCTAACTAATAATGTCTCGATTGCCCAGATTTTAGCTAAAGAAAGCACTAATGAAATTACTTGTGATACCTACAATTATAAACACGGTAGTATTTATGGTAGTGATGCCGCTAGTTATGTCCACCAACGTCATAGTGAATTATGACATTGCCCCTAAACAAGCATTTCAATCATGTGCAGATTTAACAGTTTTATTATTTGTCAGGAAAACCAGATTAATGTTCTTGTTGCCAAATAAAAAGGGATATCAAAATAGATATCCCTAACTGTCTTCAATTACTCCCATTAATTCTAAAATACGATTTAAATCTTTAATATCAGTGTATTTTATTGTTAATGTATTATCATCAACTTTAATCTTTGTTCTAAATTTCTTTCTTAAAATATCTTCAACATATTTATATTCTTTTGGTTTTTCAACCTTAGGCTGTTTTTTACGGCTTTTTTGCAGCTCAATTCCTTTAACAATATTTTCAACTTCACGTACGGATAAACCTTCTTCAATACAGCGATCAGCTAAACTTTCTGCTCTTTCTTTTTCTAAAGTAATTAAGCAACGTGCGTGACCCATCGTCAGCTTTCCTTCTAATACATAGTTTTGAATTTTCTCAGGTAACTGTAACAATCTTAATGTATTAGCAATATAGCTTCGTGATTTTCCAATTCTTTTTCCTAGTTCTTCTTGTGTTAAATCTAGCCGTTCCATCAATTGTTGATAAGCTCGTGCTTCTTCAATTGCATTTAAATCTTCACGTTGAATATTTTCAAGTAAAGCAATTTCCATCATCTGTTGATCAGTAAATTCCACAATAATAGCTGGAATATTAGATAACCCAGCCATTCTAGCGGCACGACATCTTCTTTCACCAGCAACAATTTCATAACCTTGAATTGATGATTTTAAAATTACTGGCTGGAAAACCCCATGTTCTTTGATTGATGAAGCTAACTCCTGGAGTTTTTCTTCATCAAACAATTTTCTTGGCTGATAAGGATTTGGTCTGATTTCATCTAGCGGTACTAGTACCTGTTTTGAAAGTGGGGTATTATTTTCAATATCATCGATCAAAGTCGTAATATCACCACCAAAAATCGCATCAAGTCCCTTTCCTAAACGTTTATTTTTAGGTGTTGTATTTTTCTTAGTTTTATTATTATTTGGCATTTCGTTTACACACCTCTTTTGTAAATTCTCGATAAGCACGAGCTCCTTCTGAATTATTATCATAATCAAAAATTGCTAACCCTTCAGATGGGGCTTCTGATAACTTTATATTACGAGGAATAACTGTTTTATATACTTTTTCTTTAAAATATTTACGTACTTCTTGAGAAACCTCAACCCCAAGATTAGTTCTTTGGTCTAACATGGTCAACAATATTCCTTCAATTGTTAATTTAGGATTGAATACACTTTGAGTTAATAAAATTGTGTTTAATAATTGAGTCAATCCTTCCAAAGCATAATATTCACATTGAACCGGAATTAATACTGAATCACAAGCTGTTAGAGCATTGGTATTTAATAATCCTAAGGCTGGTGGACAATCAATAATTACATAATCATAACTTTTTTTAACTTTATCTAATGCTTTTCTTAGTCTTTTTTCACGACCAGATTTTACATTAGCCAATTCCAAATCAGCACCAGCTAAATCAATACTAGCTGGAGCAACATCAAGTTTTGCAATATATGAAGGAACAATAACATCTTTCATATCACATTCATCAACGATGATATTATAAGTAGATAATTCCATGTTATCACGGTCGATACCGATACCTTGTGTTGCATTTGCCTGAGGGTCCATATCAATAAGAAGAACACGATAGTTATTATTAGCCAAAGCTGCCGCTAAGTTAATACTAGTCGTCGTCTTACCAACACCACCCTTTTGATTTGTAATTGCAATTACTCTTGTCATTATTTGACCTCCTTCATTCCTTCTTACCTATAGTCTCTCCTAATTTTACTACTGTTTCTCGATTATTAATAGTATTTTTAATAATATCTTCATCAATTACAACCTGGTTTTCTTTCAATAAAATGATTACTGTCGAACCCCCGAATTCAAAATAACCTTTTTCTTCACCACGATGACAAATCTTTTTAGCGTAGTTCACTATGCGGCCAACCATCATCGCTCCGACTTCCATTTGAACAATTTGTCCAAAATTTTTAGTTTCGATAATAGTATAACTACGCGTATTTTGTTTATAAATTGGAAAATAATCATTGGCAATTGGATTAACTGTATGAAACCTTCCCTTGATAAACTCTTCTTTAATTATTTTGCCATCATCAATATAACTATACCGGTGATAATCATCAACTGTCAATCTAAATACTAACCAATATCCATTTAAATACTCCTGAGCTAGATTTTCATCATTTAAAATTTCTGAAAGTGAATAACTGGTATCTTTAATTTCAACTCGACAATTTTGATCAATTGAATAACAAGAAAGCTTAGCATCGCAAGGACTAATTAAAACATTATCATCTGTCGAAAAAGGACGCTTTCCTGGTTTTATTTTTCTAGTAAAAAAGTCATTATAACTACGATATTCCTGTTTTTCAAATTGTGACATATCAATGTTATTATGTTGAATAAATGATTTAATCTGATGTTTAGATAACCATGAATTCATATAAAAACCACCAAGGTCACTGATAAATTTACAAACAAGAATTTTTAAAGCACATCTACCAAGAAATGTGCCATAAAGTTTCTTTAAAAAATTATTTTGTGTTTCACCATTAGTTTGAATATTTCCTGAACGATCAACTACAATCATTTCATCACCACTATCTGTATTAATTCGACAATCACTAAAACTCCCAAAGCAGCTAAACCTTTAGACTGTACTTTAGGAACTTTAAAATCTACAATAAATAAAATACCAATAATTAACATCAATGTTCCATAAATATAATCTAACCCAAAAATAACATAACGAAACGCATATGCCAGTGGCAAAATAAATGAAGATGTTGTCACTGGTAGTCCCTGATAAAATTTTCGCTTTTCATTTGTTTCCTGTTGCCGGATTTCTTCTTGAACATTAAAATAAGCTAACCTAATAACCGCAGCAAGCACATAAAAAATTTCAATAGCCAGCCAGGCATTGGAACTTAGACCAACATTATATCCTAAAATAGCAGGAAAAACTCCAAAAGCAACTAAATCACACAGTGAATCGATTTGAATACCAAATTTCTTTTCTTCTTCTGTCCGGTTTTTCTTACTGCGAGCTACCATACCATCAAAAGTATCACAAATACCACACATAATTAAACAAATAAATGCCCACTGATACATACCATTAAAAGATAGATGGATTCCTGCCATGGCAAAGACCAGTGATAGATATGTAAGAATAACCGTATAACTATAATATCCGATCATTTTTCTACTCCCTAATTAATTTTTACCAAAAACAGTATAGCACAGATTTAAATAATCCGGTATTAAAATTAAGCTAAATTTAGGTTTATCATCATCTTAACTTAAGAAAAATTAATATACTATTTTGGCTAAAATTTTCCCAATATCACTTTAAATATTTAATTGATCAAATCAAACACTTAGTGTTTCAAGTTGTTATTATAACATAAAAATTCTATTTGCAAAGCCAGGTTATAAAAAAACAGTCTACTTTAAAAGTAAACTGTTTATTGATAATAACGACTTGATTGATATAAAATGATCTGATTTTCTTTTAATGATGCTGGCACATCAATGATTCTTTGATTTGAAGAACCACGAAAACGTAATTTCCGATCACTTAAATGATCAATATAAGGACCATCAATCAAAACATCTAAATATGGTAAAATTGCCACATCAAAATCTTTTATTTTTTCATATAAATAAGCTGAATATAACCAGATTGTTCGATTAGGACAATTTTCCCTGATCTTATGTAATAATTTAGCAACATCATAGCGATTTTCAGGTTCTAACGGTTCTCCGCCTAAAATCGTCACTCCATTGATATGAGGCTTATTGATTAAATCAATCAATGTATTTTCCATTTCCTCATTAAACAAGTCACCGCCACTAAAATCCCAAGTTTCTGGATTAAAACAATTTAAACAATGCTGATGGCATCCTTGAACATATAAAGAAACTCGAATTCCTTCGCCATTAGCAATATCTGTTTGTCTAATTTGTGCGTATCTCACAAATTATTCTCCATATAAATGATTATCTAAGTGTACAAAGCGTTCTTGAATCTCTTGAGTTCGTCCCTGATTCCAGAAATTGTCACCTAAATAACCACAAGTACGACGGCAAACATTTAATGTTTTATGATTACGGTTACCACAATTTGGACAATACCATTCACGATTTTCATCTAATAAGATTTCACCATCAAAACCACATTCTTGACAATAATCAGATTTAGTATTGATTTCAGCATATTGAATTGTTTCATACATATAATCTACTAAAGCTGACAAGGCATCTAAGTTTTGTGACATGTTAGTTACTTCAACATAACTAATGGCTCCACCAGAAGATAATTTTTGGAATTTAGCTTCAACTTCTAATTTACTAAAGGCATCAATGTGTTCTCTAACATTAACATGATAAGAATTTGTTAAATAATCTTTATCAGTAACCCCTGGAACAATTCCAAACCGTTTTTTCAAGGCTTTAGCAAATGTATAAGTAGTTGATTCAGCTGGGGTTCCATATAAACCAAATCCCAGTCCTGTTTCTTCTTTCCAAGTATCACAAGCATTTCTTAAACGCTCCATGATCTTCGTAGCTAATTCATTACCTTCTTTTGAAGTGTGGGTTTGTCCAATTAAAGCTACAACACATTCATATAACCCTATATATCCTAAACTAATTGTTGAATAACCGTTTTCTAATAACTTATCAATTTTTTCACCAGACTTTAAGCGTGCTAAGGCACCATAACGCCAGTGAATTGGACTAACATCAGCAAGTGTTCCTTTTAAACTTTCATGACGTAACATTAAAGCTTCTTTACATAACTCTAATCTTTCATCTAAAATTTTCCAGAAATCATCAATATTATGATTTGCTGATAAACCAGCATCAGCTAAGTTTAAAGTTACTACTCCCTGGTTAAAGCGACCATACCATTTATATTCGCCATTTTCATCTTTCCAAGGTGATAAAAAGCTACGACAACCCATACATGGGAATACTTGTCCTTCATAATTTTCACGCATGATCTTAGCTGAAATAAAATCAGGCATCATTCGTTTAGCCACACATTTTACCGCTAAATCAGTCAAATAACGATATTTACTATCTTGTGGGACATTATTATCATCTAAGACATATAATAACTTTGGAAAAGCTGGTGTTACATAAGCACCTACTGGATTTTTCATTCCGACATAACGCTGTCTTAGAGTTTCTTCAATTAACATTGCTGTTTCTTCAATATATTCTGGTTCTTCTTTTAAATACATGAAAATTGATAAAAATGGTGCTTGTCCATTTGTCGTTGAAAAAGTGTTAATTTGATATTGAATCGTTTGAATACCGGCTCTAATTTCGTCTTGTAAACGTGATTTAGCAATTTTTTCAATTTGTTCATCACTATATTCAATTCCAATCATTTTTCCTTCATTAGCAACATTCTTTTTATGTTTTTCATAACTTACTCTTACATATGGTGATAAATGTGCTAAAGAAATCGTTTGACCACCATATTGACCATTAGCAACTTGTTGAACTATTTGAGTAGCTACAGTACAAGCTGTTTGCAAAGACTTTGGTGTTTCAATTAATTTATCATTAATAACTGTTCCATGAGCAAACATATCTTTTAAATTAACTAAATCACAATTATGCATCTTTTGAATATAATAATCCATATCATGAAAATGAATAATTCCATCATCATGAGCCTGAACAATTTTTGGTGGCAACAACAAACGCCGACAATAATCTTTAGAAAACTCTCCGGCAATTAAATCTCTTTGAGTTGCTAAAACGGTCGCATCTTTATTTGAATTTTCTTCCATGGCTTCTTTATTAGTCTGATTGACAATACCATAGATTTCATTATCAATTGTATTGGTTTCTCGTTGAAATTCCCTAACTTTACGATAACCTTCATATGCTTTAGCAGTCAAAATCTGCCCTTTTTCAATTAACTTTTCAAATACTTGACCTTCAATTCGATAGATTGAAATATCACTATCACTATAACGATGCCACTCTTCAATTTCTCTGGCAATATCTTTTGCACATTGTTCATCTACAATACCACTACCACATTTCATGGCCTTTAAAATAGCATTTTCAATTTTCGTCGCATCAAACTCTACAGTGTGACCGTCTCTTTTTATAACTCTCATTTTGTTCCCTCCTAAAATTACAAAACCTATAATACCATTAAAAAAAATATTTTGATAATGATATACATCATAAACCTCGAATTTTTTTTACACAAACTTAAGACTCATAATTCACCAATTGCCTACTCTATCATAAATTATCCGATAAATCACGCTTTTTTTGTCTAATTGTTTAAAAAAAGGATAAACTATTACCACAATTAATAATTATTAATTTATTCTTTAGAAAGCTTTAAAAACTTTAATAAAAGACTATGTTAAAATATGGCTATGAAAAAAATAATTATCGTTATCACATTAATATTATTAAATTGTTCCAGTCATGTTAAACCGACAATCTATCAACCACTCCATCAAGAACTATTTGATCAGATCAATTTTGCCGAATACGATAAAATCATGATTGTCGCCCATCCTGATGATGAAACAATCTGGGGTGGTATGCATTTGCTTCAAGATAAATATTTCGTGATTTGCCTGACAAATGGTAACAACAAAGTTCGAGCTAATGAATTTATGAATGTTTTAAAGAATACAGCATCCTTTGGAATTATTCTAGATTATCCTGATAAAGTCAATGGTAAAAAAGATAACTGGGCAACTTGTAAAAATAAAATAAGAAACGATTTATATTATGTATTATCTAAACATTCATTTAATCTTATCGTAACTCATAATCCTGATGGTGAGTATGGTCATATTCATCATAAAATGACTAACTCAATAGTTACCAAGATTCAAGAAAATTTACATGCTACCGATAAACTTTATTATTTTGGCAAATATCACAAAAAAAATAGTGCATATCTGCCAATGACTCCAACTTACGATGCTAAACTATTAGAAGAAAAAAATAATCTTTTAAAATTATATTCTTCTCAAAAGAAGGTATGCAAGCATCTGCAACATATGTTTCCATATGAATATTGGATTAGTTACCAGGATTGGTCCTAATCCTTTTTACTTTTGAATTAAAATTTAATATACTTAAGCATATAGGGGGATAACATGAAATTTGATCAAATTACCAATAGTAGAATTGTTCAAGCTATCAATCAATCTTTAAATCCAATTTATTTAATTTTGAATCTAGCATCAATTGCTCTAATCATTAATCAATTGGTTGATGAAGCATTGATTCAAACTATAGCTTTAACAATTATTAAGCTGCTGCCTTTTTTCATGGCAATTGCTTTAACTTACTTTCTAACTAACAAAATCCAATCATGCGTATTGGTACTGGCTATTTTGGCAATAACTAAACAAAATAATCTTTTAGATGCCATTGTTTTAGCAATTATTATCTATCTAATTGATCATCTCTATCAAAAGCAATTGTTTTCTAAACATTTTATAACTAGTCTTCCAAAATTTGTTGAAGATTCTTTAAAAAACATCATTTTACTATTAACGATCATTATAATAATAGTAATCTTCAAATATCTTACTTTACCATTAAATTGGTTAACGATCTTTGATTGGCCAATTACTTGTATTGGGATTATTTTTCTATATTGTTTATTGTTTTATTATGGTTATCATCCAGCTTTATTATTAGCTTTTCTAGGACCAATTCAAATATTATTTTTAAGTGAAAATATTCAGGCTTTTTTATTAAACGAACCCTTAATTCATTTATTTACTCATGGTTCAATGTCCGCTTTTGCTAATCTATCAGGAACTGGGGTTACCATTGGAATTGCTTTACTTTCTAAACGGCTACCAAAAGATTGCTTTAAAGCCGGCTGGTTTGGGGTTAATGAAAGTGTTATTTTTGCCCTGCCCATTACTAGAAATAAAAAAGCGTTTATTCCTTATGTCCTTGGTGGCACTATTCTTGGCAGTTTTCCTTTTGTATTAATGGCTTTAGGATATTTAAATAAACCAATTTTTGATGCTCCATATTTAGGTCTTTTTATCGAAGGGTTTCTTGTCAATTTAGATTGGCGCAGTATCTTAGTTAATCTTGTTCAAATCATTGGTTCAATTATTATTTGGAAATTTTTATATCGGGAGGAAAATCATGAAATATAACTTTGATCAAGTAATTAATCGTAAAAATACCTATAGTACGCAATGGGACTTTATCAGTGATCGTTTTGGTCGTGATGATATTTTACCGTTCTCTATCTCAGATACTGATTTTTTAGTTCCTCAGCCAGTAACTGATGCTTTAAAAAAAGCTACTGATCTCCAGATTTTTGGTTATAGCCGCTGGAATCATGATGACTTTTTTAATGCCATCGTCAATTATTTTAAAAATAATTTTGCTACAAATATTAACTCCAAGTGGATCGTCTACAGTCCTTCAGTAATGTATAGTTTATCAACATTAATGGCTATTTTAACTGATCCTGGTGACTATGTTGCCACCTTTTCACCGATGTACCCAGATTTTGAAGATGCTATCATTAATCACCAGCGTCAAAGTCTTCGCGTAGAATTACAAAACCAGGACGGTTACTATACCATTAACTTTAAAAGCTTAGAACAGGCTTTTAAACAGGCAAAAGTCTTTTTACTTTGTTCGCCTCATAATCCAACTGGAAGAGTCTGGAATGAAGATGAATTAACAAAAATCATTATGTTAGCTAAAAAATATGATGTTAAGATTATTGCTGATGAAATTCACATGGATATTGTTTATCATAAAAAGCATCTACCAATTGTATCTTTTCTTGATGAATATTTACAGTTGTACTTAGTTTCATCTGGATCTAAAACATATAATTATCCTAGTCTTGGTGGCAGTTATGCCTTAATTCCTGATGCTAAGATCAAAGAAAGATTTTTAAATATTACCAAACACCGTGATTTTGTTAATTCGGCAAACTTTATGGGTATGAACGCTTTAATTGCTTCATATAATCAATGTCATGATTATCGTCAACAGTTAGTGGCTTATTTAGAAAATAATATGAATATTATTGAGCAGTTTATCAATGAAAAATGTCAGCCCCTGCACTTTGTAAAACCAGAAGCAACTTATTTAGCTTGGATTGATTGCCGGCAATTACCAGTTGACTTAAAAACATTTCAAGATGTTTTAGTTAACTATGGTAAAGTTGGAATTATGCCTGGAACTACTTATTTTGGCGACGGTTATTTAAGAATGTGCGTTGGCTGTAGTCAAACAAAATTACTTGATGGTTTAAATCGGTTAAAAAGAAGTTTAGATTATCTAAAAAGCAACAACTACAAATAATTACATCACATACTTAAAGCCACTACAATTTAATTTGTAGTGGCTTCATTTTTGTAAACGATGAATAAACTCTTTTGATTAGTTATCTTTTTGGCTTCCACAATACTTCACATTGTTTTTGACGATGCGCCAGTCCGATATATATTACTCGCCCCTTTAATCCCATGTCATATTGATTAGTGATAATTTGGTCAACAGCTTCTTTAGCCAGGTCTTTTAAATCTACTTTCTTATCTCTTGTATATTTAAATTCTATTACATATGATGGCTTGTTTTCATTTCTGGCCTTTAAGATTATATCACTTCTTCCTTTTCCACTTTCCTGATTGCTTTTTATTT
>NZ_CALUXO010000054.1 GCF_944324745.1 uncultured Thomasclavelia sp.
ATAATAATGGCAAAATTATAATCAAACAACTGATAATCATACTTACTAAACATTTGACAAAACAAATGGTATAAAGATGATAATTTAAAGTCAGAAGATAATGATCGGTCTTTAGTTGTTTTTCATATATTAACACATTTAAACTGATGATGATAATAAAAGGAACGATCAGATATTTGATCAAATGATTATAAACATCATAAATAAACAAAGCACCATTATGATCATCAGGATCTAATTGATATTTTAAATGATAATTACGATAATCGATATTGGTTTGATAATCATAATCAAGATCACTAGGACATCCTTGATTTAAAAGATCAATTTGGTTATATGCCTGATATATTTCAACATAATTATCACTATTAACAATATCTAAATACAAATTTTTAGCTTCCTGTGATAATTGTTGCTCATAAACAACTTGTAAGGCTAATTGTTGCTGCTTTATTACATAATTACGGGGTGATAGATAATCAACAATCAATGCCACCATTAAAATTATCATCATTATGATTAACATCACTAGATAAAGATAATTTTCTTTAGTTTTTATTAATTCAAATTTAATCAATTCTTTCATATTTTAAAATACCGCCATCGACCAACAATCACCGAAACTATTATCAATAATAAACAATATGATCCATAACCAAACCAGCCATCCCCATAAGTAACAAGTGCATGACCATTATCAAAAACCAATGGAATAATATGACTATAAAATAAATAATCCAACTGATAAAAATAAACCACTGGAACTAAAGCAATAACAAAACTAATAGTAACTGAAATCCATCTATCTTTAAATAAGCTTACTAGCAATAGTGAAATCAATGTATATACTCCAATATTTAACATGGTCCCTAAAGTAACTAAAATCAAATACTGCCAAAAACTAATCAAGATATGAGGCTGTTCAAAAATAAAGAGATGATTAGTCACGATTGGATAATTTAAATCACCATTACCACCTAAATAAAGACCAATAATAAAACTGAAAATAACGATCAAAAAAATAATAAAATTATTTGCTGCAAATGAAGCTATTACTTTACCAGCTATTATTTGCTTTTTTTCATATGGCAAAGTCATTAAATAATTGTAAGTTGCCGGTTTGATATGCAAGATTGAATTACTAACTAATAGTGTTATTATTGGTAAGATAAACACTAAAACCTTAGAAAACGTCAGATAACAGCTGCTAACACTATTGACACTACTTAAATAATCATAAGTATAATCTACCATATTCAATGTTTTTATCTGATGATCTAAAAGATATTGATTAAAATCAATTTGATTTAAAACATACTGTTTAGTTTCGATAATAAGATTAGACTGATAGTAATATCTATCTAAACTTAATTTATTCATTAAATACTCATCACTATCGTCATTATCAATTGCTTCAGCAATATTCATACTTATTTGCTTAACCAACTCATCACTTTGAGGATAGTTTCGATAAAAATCACTAACTATCTTCCTGGTAACCAAATCAGTTTGATAATAGATATTATTTATCATAAAAAAATTAACGAAACATCCAAACAAAATCAAACCGATAATAATTCGTCTTTGCTGGTAAATAAAAAATCTAATCAATCTTAACATCATTTATCACCTGATTGTATATTTCTTCTAGATTTAGATTATGATCATTTAAAAACTCACCAACGATTTTACCCTCTTTAATCAATAAAAAACGATCTGCCAAAGTCTCTAATTCCTTTAATAAATGGCTGGAAATCAAAATTGCTCGCCCCTGCTTTTTTTCAAATAAAAGTTGTTTTCTAAACTTCATGACATGATCAAAATCTAATCCATTAGTAGGTTCATCAAGTAAATATAATAATGGTTGATTCATAAAACAAATAGCCAATGCTAATTCTTGTTTCATCCCAATAGATAAATGAGAAATTTTACTAGTAAGATCATAATCAAGATAATCATAAGCAATTTTATAACTATTTTGGTCCAAAGAACGTAGTCGGGCATTTATTTCGATCATTTTAGAAGCAGTAAATTTAGGATAAAGCGAAGGACCCTCAATCAACACGCTCATGTTGGCTAAACATTCTTTTCGATTATTTGTTATATCTAGGTTACAGACAGCTATATTACCACTATCAATTGAAACTAGCTGACAAATTGATTTCATCAAAGTACTTTTACCACTACCATTAGGACCTAACAGACCGACTATTTCATGATCATTTATCGTAAAGCTTATATTATTTAAAACCGATTTATTATGATAACTTTTTGATAAGTTATTAACTTTTAGTATCTCCATAATTATCCCTCGTATCATATTCAATTTTATAGATTTTAATTATTTTTAATCATTATTTCATAAAGAGGAAATCGATAATAAAATCTATTAATTTAATGTATATTTATATACATACCTTCTTCTAATATATCCTTTTAGAGTATCTTCTAAAGTACTTACAACGCTTTCTTCTATTGTGTAACTATAGGTTCTATTAAAAGTAATCGTTTTATAAACAAAATTTTCATCATAAAGTTTTACATAGGGACTTTTATTATAAACTGTTTCATAACTGCTGATAACTTGTTCAATATATCCTTTAGGTTCAATTACAATATCAGATTTAGCGTATATTTTTGATGTTGGCAAAATAGTACAAACTAAGTATTATTAAAACTAAAGCAAACTTTTTTCATTTTTAATTTCACCTTTTAAACTACTGAAATTATCGTTTCCCCTTTTACGTTTCCCCTTTTAATTTTTAAATAAATACTAGCAGCCACCCTTTATTTCTAAAACAATTATAACAAATGTACTTTATTTTGTAAAGTACATTAAAAACTTGTATTATGTAGCTGTTTTTGTTATGATGTCTTAGAGGTGATTACATGAAAGAAGATCAATATACTGATTTAAATACTATCGAAAGTTATATTGAAGATGCAAATTATAGTATTAGAAAAAAACCAATTACTAATATCTATCATGCAGTTATGATTTGGTCGCTATTTATCTTTATTGGACAAATTACGGATTTTTTGATTACTTTATATCGTAATCATTACTGGCTTTATCCAAGTTTAACATATACGATTATTCAAGATGGTTTATGGATCGTAATAAATATCATTGCTGCTACGAGCTATTTTATTTATCTTCGGAAAAAGGACATTTCGCTTCGAGAACGGCATTTTCTTGCTTACTGGTCGCTAATAGTAATCTTAATTGCTTTAGTTAATATTGTTCCTTTATTTATCGGTTATGTTAATCCTCAATTCATCATTGATAACTCGAGCCATATTCCCTATAATTGGCTGATTTATACATTGGGGATTTTAATTATTTGTATCTATCGTCAAAATAAATTGTTATTATTTAGTGTAATTGTTAACTTAATTTTAATTGGATTTGTAGCTGGTATTTTGATTATAACTTATCTAGGAAATTATCGTTATTTAACTACTTTTTACTTTTCAAACATTTTTGAAATAGTTTGTAGCTATTATCTTTGGGGTTTATATATCTTGGCTTTTATGATTATAATATACTGGAGTGGTAAAAATATATCAGAGTTTTAATGATATTCCTTCAATTTTTGAATCAAAGTTAAGAATCCAGCTTTTATCCTACTTACATGTTGCTCCATTTACTTTTTCTAAACTGAAAAAAATGTGTAATTATTCTGATGGAAAAATAGTTGGTCAACTAAACGTCTTAATTAAAGAAGGATATATAACGCAAAAGAAAGAAATAGTCAATAATAAACCTCAAAGTACCTACACCATCAGTGAATTTGGCAATCAACAATTTATTGATTATATTGAATTTATAAAAAAATTAAAGTAGAATCCTTTAAAGCATTAAAAACAGCAACTTAAAAACAAGAGATTTCAAAATGATCATAAATAGATCATTATAGAAATCTCTTTTTAATCGATAATCAAAACATCAGATTTTTATTACGTTTACTCTACTAAATAATCATCTAATTTAAAAATAAAGAAAGACCTTGAATAAAGGTCTATTCTTTAGTCGAATCACGTTTAATAAACATATGTTGAACCGCAATTTCTTTAGATTCAATTTTTTCATCTTGTAGAAATTTTGTAAGTAAGCGAACTGCAAGCGCTCCCATGTCGTAGACAGGAACATTTAATGACGATAATGTTGGTTTACACATGATAGAATAACTAGTATTCAACATCCCAACAACTTCCATTTCATCAGGGATCTTAATTCCATTTTCTTGAGCAGCATTAATTACTGCTACCCCATCTTTATCATAACCACAGAAAACCAGATCATGTTTATGGGTTTTAAAATATTCGATAAAATTTGGATAAGTGTTTTCATAATGACTTGAACTAGTCAAAATTTGATCTGTAGTAAATTCTTTATTGTATTTTTTATATGTTTCCTTGATTCCTTCAATAATCTCATCACTTTTAATTAAGTTTTGTTTTGGCAAAATATAAATGATGTCATCCTTTCCGGCAGCTAGATACCGATCAACAATTTCTTCGGCTGCCTTTTTAACATCAATATAAATAGATCCGATATTTTTACCAGATATTTTTTTACCAATAACTACAATCGGTAAACCATATTTTTTTATCGATTCAATTGTTTCATCTAGGTTATCATTATTAAAAAGAACCACACCATCTACTCGAGATTTTACTAATCTTTCCGTTACATCAGCAACAGTATTTTCATCACCGATATCATCAGTAGTATACATATTAATATTGTAATCTAGATGTCGTCCGGTATCACCTATTCCACCAATCATATCTTTAACATGCGCAAATAATGATTGTGGAAAAACAATTGCAATTGTGGTTGTTTTGCTTGTTGCCAGTCCTCTAGCAATATCATTAGGTTTGAAATCCAAGCGTTCAATTACATCCAAGACTTTTTGTTTTGTTTTTTCTCGAACAACATTAGATCCATTAATTACCCGAGAAACGGTTGCAAGAGAAACACCAGCTTCTCTTGCAACATCGTAAATCGTTACTTTTTTCATTAGTCTTTTAAATCTTCAATGATAACATCGATTTCATCTTCAATGTCATCCATCGCTTCATCAAATTCATCTAATACATCAACATCTTCGTCTTGAATCTTCGTCTTGATTTCTTTTAATTTAGTGGTTACATCATTACCTACTTTAGCAACAGATTCTTTTAAATTTGCATATTCTTCACTAGATTTAACTGAAGCAGCTAATTCTTCTAATTTATTTTTTACTTCATTAACTTTATTTCCAGCATTTTGTTTAAATTCATCTGCATCAAATTCATCAATAGCTAATTTGATATCATCAATAGTTTTATTAATTAAAGCCTGAATATCTTCTTTAGTGACATTTTGAGCTTTATCATAAATATCTTTAGATTTTTCTTTAATATCCTTTCTTAACTCACTACCTTTTTTTGGAGCAACTAACATCCCAATTACAGCTCCAATACCAATTCCTGCAACTAATTTTCCTAATTTCATTTTTTAAATCACCTTTCTAAAATAATTTTCTAAAGAATCTAATAATCATGCCTAATGGACTAAATTTTGGACGCTCTGGATCAAAGAAACTAGCAATAGTTTCTACCGGTACATTTAATAAATCAAGCTTATAATTAATGTCATCCATAACTTTTTCAGCTTTATTTATCGTACTTTGAGCCATTTCAACTGTATCACCAACCTGCTTAACAGTTGTCGCAGAACGCAATAATAAAATACCAAGCGTAACTAATGCAAATGCCCCGGCTAAAATCAAAACACAATAACATATATCGATTGCAGTCATAGCATTACCTCAACTTTCTACCACCAATTATACCACAATTCTATATACTTACATAGATTTTTTTATGGTAATAACTTTTTCTTCTAATTTATAAATATCCTTACTAGACATGAATAAGAACACAACATCATCATATTGTGCTAAATCTTTTGCTGCAGCTTCATCTTCACCAATAACTTTTGCTCTTGGTAAATTTTTGGCAATGTCATAGATATCAATATCGATACCTTCTTCCTTAACAGCATTTTCTGGGAATGGACAAAAATAAGGATAATCGGCTAAATCCATTGCCTGAGCAAATTCTACAGCAAAACGAGCACCACGAGAATAACGATCAGGTTTAAAAACTGCTACGATCTTTTTACCGGGATAACGTATACGAGTAGCTTCGATAACATATTTAATTGCGGTTGGATGATGTGCATAATCATCAACATAAATATTATTACCAACTTCAGTTACCGTATAACGTCTTTTAGTTCCTTCAAAAGTTGCCAGTTTTTCTTGCATAAATTCACTCGTCATTCCTTCTAGATACCCTAGGGTAATAATTCCAAGTGAATTATATAACATATGCATACCATAGTATGGTAAATTAAAATGACCGAATAATTCTTGATGAATATAAACATCAAATGATAAACCGTCATGATTTTCGATTACATTTACTGCTCTAACATCATTATTGTCATTTAACCCAAATCTCATAACTCTTTTTTTAAAATTAATTTTCTTAATATTTGGATCATCACCCCAGACAATCACAGTATCTTTTACCTGATTAGCGAATTTTTCAAATGATTCAATATAACGTTCCAAATTTCCAAAATAATCAACATGATCTAATTCAATATTGTTGATAATTGCATATTCAGGATAATAATGTAAAAAATGATCTTGGAATTCACAAGATTCGGCAATAAAATATTTACTGTCTTTAGTAGCATAGCCAGTTCCATCACCAATTAAACATGTTGTTTTAGCAAAATCCTTAAATAGATGATAAGCCATTCCTGTAGTTGTCGTTTTTCCATGAGTACCAGCAATACTAATAGAAATAAAGTTCTCCATGAATTTTCCTAAAAATTCAAAATAACGATAACATGTTACGTTAGGATTAGCCAATGCAGCTTTAACTTCAACATTATCTTCACCAAAAGCGTTACCAATAATAACGGTATAACCATCTTTAATATTATTAGCATCAAATGAGTAAATTGGAATATTTCGTTTCTTCAATTCATCTTCAATAAAAATATATTTGTCAATATCACTACCACAAACGTCATTTCCTAATTCGTGTAGAATTTCAGCTAAAGGAGCCATCCCTGATCCTTTAATCCCTATAAAATAATACATATATTGTCACCTCACCACTTCATTTTAGCATAATTTAGATTAAAAGTATTGTTTGTAATTAAATTTTAATACTTTTTATGATATTAAAATGATTAAAAGCAATATGCTTTTAATCATTAATAACTACTAGATCCTTAGAGTAACTATTTAAAACTTTACAACCATCCTTGGTAACCAAAACCAAATCTTCGATTCTTACTCCAAATTTACCTGGAAGATAAACTCCTGGTTCAATTGAAAAAGTCATTCCTTCTTTAACTTCTAAATCAAAATTGACTGAGACATCACCATATTCATGAACATCTTTACCAATAAAATGACCTAATCGATGGTTAAATTCTTTGCCATAACCGGCAGCTGTGATAATATCACGAGCTGTTTTATCAATATCGCATAATCTAACCCCTGGTTTGATTATCGCTTCGGCTGCTTCATTAGCTTGACGTACTAAATTATAAACTTTTTTAGCTTCATCACTGACTTCCTGATAAAAAACAGTACGAGTCATATCAGAGCAATATCCTTGATAACGACATCCCATATCGATGATAACACTATCACCTGGTTTTAAAGAACTGTCATCATTTTCATGATGAGGATTAGCTCCATTGGCTCCAAAAGCAACAATAGCATCAAAACTATTTCCTTCCCCACCAAATTGTTTATAAATTTCTTCTAAATGATCAGCAATTTGTTTTTCGGTCAGACCAGTACCAACTAGTTTAATAACTTCATTCATTGCTAAATCGTTGATTTTACTAGCTTCGATCATTAATTTTTGTTCAGTTTCATCTTTGACCATTCGAACATAATCGACACATTTAGAACCATTAACGAATTTTACTACTGGTAATTTGTCCATCAAACTTAATAAGAAATTAGCGCTCCAATGTTTATCAACCCCGACTTTTTTAGCATCACTAATATATTTAGCCAAAAGCTCGGTTGCATCATCAGTGTCGCTATGCCAAGTGATATCAATTCCTAAATCATCAGCAACGAAAAATAATTTATTGAAAAAAAGCTGATGGTTACCTTGACTAGATAAAACTAAAACATACATTCTTTCACCAGGATGATTAACATAATCAATTAAATAATCGATTGAAGAAGGTTCACTGATAATCAAATAGTCTAAACCTTCTTTTTGCATATTAGCGACAACATTAGCAATTCTTTGCTTATTCATCTTTAATTACCTCGATTCCTAATTCTTCTAACTGTTCATTATCAACTTTGCTTGGTGCTTTCGACATTGGACATACTGCACTAGCATTTTTAGGGAAAGCAATTACTTCACGAATATTTTCACTACCAGTTAAGATCATTGCTAGTCGATCCAATCCTAGGGCAAAACCACCATGAGGAGGCGTACCATATTGGAAAGCTTCAACAAACCAACCAAATTGACTGTCGATTCTTTCTTGGGTAAATCCTAAAGCTTTAAAGGCACGTTCTTGTAAATCTTGTTCATAGATTCTTTGAGAACCACCACCTAATTCAAACCCATTTAAAACAATATCATAAGCATCAGCTAAACAATGAGCTGGATCAGTATCGATTTTATCAATATCACTTTCTTTTGGTCTAGTAAATGGATGATGAACGGCATAATAACGATTAGTTTCTTCATCAAATTCAAACATTGGGAAATCAACGACCCATAAATAAGCAAATTCATTAGGATCATATAATTTCAATTCTTTTCCTAAATGATTACGTAAAGCAGCTAAAGAACTACAAACAACGTCATATTTAGCATCACTGACAAATAATAATAAATCGTCATTTTCAGCCTGCATTTTTTCTATTAAACGACTCATTTGTTCTTCATTAAAGAATTTAGCAATTGGTCCTTCAGCTTTATCATTTTTAATCTTTAACCAGGCCAATCCTTTTGCCTGATATGTTTTAACAATATCCGTTAATTTATCAATTGCTTTACGTGAAAAGTTATTTGCCTGACCTTTAACATTAATCCCTTTAACATGACCATTAGCTTCTAAAGCATTTTTAAAAACCATAAAATCAACATCTTTAACTGTTTCATTTAAATTAACTAATTCCAAACCAAATCGAATATCTGGTTTATCAATTCCATAGGTTTCCATTGCCTCATGCCAAGTCATTCGTGGAAGTGGTAATGTTAAATCGATATTTTTAACATCTTTCATTACTTTAGCTATCATCTGTTCCCCTAAAGTAATAATTTCATCAGTAGTCATAAAACTCATTTCTACGTCAACTTGCGTAAATTCAGGCTGACGGTCTAATCGTAAATCTTCATCTCTAAAACAGCGAGCAATTTGATAATATCTTTCAAAACCAGCAACCATCAATAATTGTTTAAATAATTGTGGTGATTGTGGCAAAGCATAGAAAGATCCATTATGAACTCTTGATGGTACTAAAAAATCTCTTGCTCCTTCAGGAGTCGAACGATTCAAATATGGTGTTTCAATATCAATAAAATCATGACTATCTAAAAAATTACGAATACTTTGAGTGATTTTATGACGTGTCATAATTTTTTGCTGCATAACTGGTCTTCTTAAATCTAAATAACGGTATTGCATTCTAGCATCGTCACTGGCATCAGTTTCATCAGTTGTATAAATTGGAGTAACCTTTGCTGTATTAATGATATCAATATGAGTAACTTCAATTTCAATTTCACCAGTAGGAAGATTAGGATTTTTAGAACTTCTTTCAATAACCTTACCTACAACATGTAAAACATATTCATTTTTGATTTCACGAGAAAGTTCTTCCATACTTTCGTTTAATACAATTTGAGTAATTCCATAACGATCACGTAAATCAATAAAAACTAAGGCTCCTAAGTTTCTTTTCTTAGCTACCCAACCTTTTAATTCAACTGTTTTTCCAACATCACTAATTCTTAATTCACCATTATTGTGAGTTCTATTCATGACTATGTCCCTCCATATGTTCTTCAATATATGCAACAATATTTTCAATTGGTACTACATCCTGTGTTTTTGAATGAGTACATTTAATATTTACAACTTCTTGTTCAACTTCTTTATCACCAATGATCATTGCAAAATGGCTATTTAAACGATCGACGGTTTTAAATTGAGCCTTCAATGACCGATCTTGATAATCCATGTCAACACTAAAACCATTAGCTCTTAACATTGTAGTAATTTGCATGGCTAATTCTTTAGCTGCCACTCCTAGTGGCATAACATAGACATCTAGACCATCATCTTCTTGTAATTGATCATCCATAGCAATTAATAGTCTTTCCATTCCAAAAGCAAATCCAACACCTGGTGCTTCAGGTCCACCCAATTCTTGAACCAAACCATTATAGCGGCCACCACCACCAACAGTTGAACCAGCTCCTAAACGAGGATCATCAGAAATAACTTCAAAAACAGTATGACAATAATAATCTAGACCTCTAACTAAATTTGGATCAACAACATATTCAATTTCTAATTCATCTAATAAATTACAAACTGTTTCAAAATGAGCTTTAGCTTTATCACTTAGAAAATCAATTGTTTTAGGGGCAGATGCCATTGCCGGATGTTCATGATCGACTTTACAATCTAAAATTCTTAATGGGTTAGCTTCATAACGATTTCTACAATCACTACATAAATCATTTAAATATGGTTTGAAATGAGCTTTCAAAGCTTCACGATAAGCATCATGACTTTCATTATCACCCAATGTATTAATATGCAGTTTTACTCCTTTTAATCCTAATGCTTTAACTAAAGTAACTGCCATTGTCATACACTCAACATCTAAATATGGCGATTCATAACCTATCATTTCCACCCCAAATTGATGGAATTGCCGTTGCCGACCATTTTGCGGTCTTTCATAACGAAACATTGGTCCAATATAATATAATTTACTTATTTTATCAGGATTAGCATACATTTTATGTTCCACATATGCTCGAGCCACTCCAGCTGTTCCTTCAGGACGTAAGGTAATTGAACGTCCTTTTTTATCAGCAAAAGTATACATTTCTTTAGTAACAATATCAGTGGTATCACCAACTGAACGACAGAATAAATCAGTATGTTCAAAAATTGGTGTTCTTACTTCTTTAACATTATAATTAGCACAAATTGTTCTAATCAATTGTTCTAATGTTTGCCACTTTAAACTATCCTGTGGCAAAATATCTACTGTACCTCTCGGTGCTTTATAATTCATCTTCTTTCCTCCTTAAAAATAAAAAACGTCCTTAAAATAAGGACGTCATTATCAACGCGGTACCACCTTAATTCGTGTAACAAACACGCACTCTAGTCTTAACGCAACTAACGTTTACTCCTACTACCTTTCAAAGTAACTCCTCCCAAGTGTCCCATAATCTTCTTTTAAATACTTTCACCAGCCGTATTTTCTCTAAATAAAAGAAGTGATTATTTAATCTTGTTCTTTGGATTAAAATGATTATATATAAATTTTTTATAAAATGCAACACCAACTAGTGAATAACTCGCTTAATTTCATAAATTCCCTGAATTCGATCAATATTATCAATCGCCTGTTGTAATCTAGGGGCATCTTCAACTGAAATCGTCAGCCGAATTACCGCCTTCATATCCACAATACTAGCATTTATTTTTAATATATTAATTTTCATTTGTCCTAATGCCGTCACGACATCATTTAACAAATTAGGTCGATCTAAGCCAGTAATTTCCAAATCAGCCTGGAACCTCATCGTTGTTATTGAAGCAAAATCCCAATAAACATCAATCAATCTGGCTTTGATTCCTGGCTGTTGAATATTTGGACAATCTTTTCGATGCACTTTAATTCCCTGTCCTTGAGAAACAAAGCCAATAATATCATCTCCAGGAATCGGATTACAGCATTTAGATAACTGAATCTTTAAACCATCGACTCCTTTAACTACAACACCAGAACTGCTATGCGATGATTGCATTCTTTCGTTGACTTGATTGTTTCGTTGCAGCATTTTAGAAATACTGTCAAAAAATCCGGATTTTTTAGGAACTACTCGATCTAAAACATTCATGACTGGTAAACTTTTTTTACCAATAAAATATAAAATATCATCAAAATTACGAGCGCCAAATGATCCTAAGAATGTCTTATAAGTTTCACTATCTAGATATTTCTTTTCATCTAGACCCCGTTTTTTAATTTCATCACGAAGTATCTTACGACCATCTTCAATAACATCTTTTTTAGTTTCAGCTTCTCTTTTAGCAATAAATTGTCTGATTTTATTGCGGGCACCAGCTGTCCGCACAAATTTCAACCAGTCTTCGCTAGGACCTGGTGATTGTTTATTAGTTTTAATTTCAACCACATCACCAGTTTTTAATTTGGTATCAATTGGAACCATCACATTATTTACTAAAGCCCCAACTGCTTTATGACCGACCTCCGTATGAATTCGATAAGCAAAATCGATTGGTGTTGCTCCATTTGGCAATTCAACGATCTTACCTTGTGGGGTCAAAACATAAACATTAGCTTCAAAAATATCATGCTTTAATGAATCATAGTATTCTTTAGCATCACCATCTTTAATATCGTCACTCAATGAAATAAATTCACGAAGCCATTGTAACTTCTCTCCAATTTCCTGTTGTTCCTTTTTAGAAGAATAACCCCGTCCTTCTTTATAACGCCAGTGAGCAGCAACTCCCAATTCAGCTAATTCATCCATTTCTTCAGTTCTGATCTGGATTTCAAATGTATTACCATCTTCACCAATAACTGAAGTGTGCAATGATTGATACATATTAGGTTTTGGCATAGCAATATAATCTTTAAACCGGCCAGGAATTGGACGATATTGATCATGGATCAATCCTAAAATACTATAGCAATCCATCTTATCTTTCGTAATGATTCTTAAAGCATATAAATCATATAATTCATCAAATCTTTTTTTCTTGACAAACATCTTTTTATAAATACTATAGATTGATTTTACCCGTCCTAAGATTCGATACTGATAATTATTCTCTTTCAAGATTTTTTCAACCGAAGCCATCATTTTAGCAACTGATTCTTTTCGTTCTTCCTGTTTACTAGCTAACAATTTGGAAATTTCATCATAAGCAATGGGATCTAAATAATATAAGCTTAAATCCTCAAGTTCAGTTTTAATATCATTGATCCCAAGACGATGAGCAATCGGTGTATAAACCTCTAATGTCTCACGTGAGATTTTCTTTTGTTTTGTTGGGGACATATACTGTAAAGTCCGCATGTTATGCAAACGATCAGCAAATTTAATTAAAATAACCCGAATATCTTTAGCCATGGCAATGTAAATCTTACGATGATTTTCAGCATAGACATCAGCCTCATCTTTAAATGGCATCTTACCAATTTTAGTAACCCCTTCTACTAAACTGGTAATTTCTTCTCCAAAAAGAGATACCATTTCGTCATGTCCGACACCACAATCTTCCATGACATCATGCAGTAGACCGGCAGCAATCGTCATTGGTCCCGTTTGTAATGTTGCAAGAATATAAGCCACCCAGATCAAATGATTAGTGTACGGTTCACCACTTTTACGTTTTTGATCTGCATGTTTTTCCATAATATAATCATAAGCCCGATTGATTAGATCGATGTCTTCCTGTTTAGTAATATACGTTTTACATACCTCAAATACATCATCAATAGTTACAGTGTCCCCAGCACCTTTATATTCTGCCATTTAATTCACCCCCTATTATTAAAAAAGAGAGTATCTCTCTTTTTAATACTTCAACATTGATAAAACATTATAACCTTCTAACTTTTTACGACCTTCTAATGCTTCCAATTCAATTAAAAAGCCGATTCCAACTACCTTTCCTTGTAGCCTTTCAATTAGTTTGATAGTAGCCTCAACCGTTCCACCAGTTGCCAGTAAATCATCAATAATGATAACATTTTGTCCTGGTTTGATACTATCGGCATGAATGAATACTTCATTTGTTCCATATTCTAAATCATATTCTTCACTGATAGTTTCTCGTGGTAATTTACCGGGTTTTCTAACCGGTACAAAACCAGCATTTAGACTATATGCAACGGGGCAGCCAAATAAAAATCCCCGTGCTTCAGGACCAGCAACTATATCAACATTTAAGTCCTTAGCCCAGACTACAAAACGATCAATTGCTTCTTTATAAGCATCTTTATCTTGCAATAAAGGTGTAACATCACGAAATAAAACACCTGGTTCTGGAAAGTCCTGAATATCAGCAATGTATTTTGATAAATCCATTTTCATTCCTCCATAATTATCTTTTATGATATATCAATTATATCACTTTTACTTGACAATGAAAACATTTATGTTCTATCGCCGGTTTGTTATAATTTAAAGAAATGATATCTAAAAATATTTTTATTTAAAAAAGATATCTACGATCACTGATCATAGATATCTTCAATAATGAAATTAACTGATTCAACTTGATTAAAAACATTAATACTAAATTTGCCAACAGCTCTGATTGTTGTAACATCTTTGAGTTTATCATATAATTCACCACGATTAAAAAACAAAGCCTGACCGCGTGTTCCTGGCAAATCCAAATCAAATCTTATATGTTTTCCATTAGATAATGGAATAACTCTTCTAACTGGTAAATTGGCAACAAAGAAAGACATTTCTTCATTTTCCTTACCTAATGGTTCTAATAATTGTAATTGTTTAACACTATTAAGATTTATTTCCTTACTAGTTACCGCTAATGCAACCTTTGGTGGTTCCTGGTAATTTTCTAGTAAAGTTTGTAAGTAGTCATCAAGCATCTTTTTTAATATTTCAAGATTATCAGGTACAACACTAAAACCTCCAGCCATTTCATGACCACCATAGTTTTCTAAAGTACCGGAAACTTGTTCAAAAATTTGATTTAAAGGAGCTCCGGCAATTCCACGAGCACTTCCTTTATATAATTTTTTTTCATCATCATAAGTCATTACAAAACTAGGTCGATTAAATTGATGCGTATATTTTCCAGCCACCAGACCAATCAACCCCTCATGAATATTATTTTGATAACTAAATAAATAAGGAGCACTTTCATCATAATTATCTAACACCTGTTTATATTGTTGGGTGGTCAGATTTTGCCGTTTAGTATTAATAATTTCAGCTTTTTGACTTAATAGTGTCAAAAACTCGATCGGAGCGTCCTGACGAAAATATTTTACCAAATGATTAGGGCTAACTATTTCACTTAATCGTCCAAATGAATTAATCTTTGGAGCAATCACATAACTAATTTTAGTAACATCATAAGTCGGATTATTTCCTAATAATAATTCTAATTGAGGATATTTATTTTGTTTCATAAACAATAAAGCTCGTTTTACTAAAGCTCGGTTTTCATCTAATAGTGGCATCATATCAGAGATAGTTGTAATAGCAGCTAAACAAAATAAATATTGATCATGTTTGTTTAACAAAGCACTAGCAAGTTTATAGGCAACAAATCCGCCTGATATTTCTTTAAAAGGATAATCAGGTGAAATTTTAGTATGAATAATTGAAAAAGCATCCGGCAATTCTTCATCATAGTCATGATGATCAGTAACAATTACATCCACACCTAATTCATTAGCCCGCTCGATTGCTTCATATGCCTTAATTCCATTATCAACAGTAATTATCAAACTATAGCCTCGGCTAGCAATTTGTTCAACTCGATTGGTATTCAAACCATAACCATCACTGTGGCGATTTGGAATATGGAAACCAACTTCGATTCCCAATTGTCTAAAAGCATCAACTAAAATAGCGGTAGCTAAAATTCCATCGCAATCATAATCACCATAAATACAGATTTTTTCTTTATTTTCAATTGCCTCATTAATTCTTTCAAGTGTTATTTCCGCTTCAGAAAACAAAGAAAAATCATGATAAATTAACCGATTAGATAACATTTTTTCCACATCTTGATGCGAATATTGCTTATAAGCAAATATTTTAGCTAACAAAGAATTTATTTGATATTCCTGCATATAAATAGTGTAGTCCAAATCATCAATTATTTGCCAATTCATAGAAACTCCTTTCAAAAAAAATAGTTGCCTGGCAACTATTTGGAAATAAAATCAGAAAAATCATTTATTGTCAAATGAGATGCTTCTTTAACTACTTGTAAACTTAAATAGTCAAATAGCTCTGAGATGTTTAAATTCATAATATCATCAATAATTTCACACATTGGAACTGAATCACGTTGTTTCCATTTACATTCAAACAGATATTCTTTGATCTGTTTTTCTGAAATGTTATGAACATCATGTTGTTTGAGTTCCCGGGCTTTTAATTTAATTAAAAAATTCAGGTCTTTTTTATTGAATTTAAAATCTTTACCCATTTTCATTATCAGCCCTCCCGTTTTTAAAAGTCACTCGTATATTATATGACAAATTTCAACTAAAAGGAAGTGCTTTATGAAAAGAAAACTAATAAATTCTTTTATTATTCTTTCAGCCAGCTCTGCAATCGCCAAAATCTTTAGTATTGCCAATCGTATGATTCTAGCCCGTCAGCTAAGTAATGAAGCTATGGCTCTTTATTTTTTAGTAATGCCCACCGTTTCTTTATGCATTACATTAGGACAGCTAGGAATCCCTTCTGCTGTTTTTCGTTTAATTGCTAATCCGAAATATAATAATAAAAAAATCATCATTTCAGCTTTGACAATTAGTCTTTTTGCCTGTTTGATCGTAATGAGCACGCTATTGTTTTCTAGTCGATTTATCAGTCATAGCTTACTAAAAAATGATGAAGCGTTTTATCCGCTGTTATCTTTAATTCTATTTATTCCTTTGGTTGGTATTAGTGGCATTATTAAAAATTATTTTTTAGCCAAACAAAACGTTTTTTTAGTTGCTAAAGCCGGATTTATTGAAGAGGCCAGTCGCTTAACTTTTAGTTTTTTGATGATTAATTATTTTTCCTCATTGACCGATACTTATTTAGTCACTATTGCCATGCTTTCAATGTCGATTGGTGAAATGGCTTCAATTATGTATTTATTAACGCGAATCAATAAACGTCAAATATTAACTTTATCTAAAGATGAAATTTATCAACATCTCCAGATCAGGGATATGTTAGATATTGCTATGCCTTTAACTGGTTCAAGATTATATCAGTGTTTAATTAGTTTTTTAGAACCCATTGTATTAGTTTATGTTCTTACCAAAGTGGGATTAGACCAGGCAACTATTCATAATCAATATGCGATTATCAGTGGCTATGTTATTTCTCTTTTAGTTACGCCTACTTTTTTTAATAATGTTATTTATCGATTGATCTTGCCAATTATTACTAATGATGTTGTTTATCATCATATTAAAGCTGCCCGTTATCATTTATTAATGGCTTCAATTGGCAGTGTTTTAATTAGTGTTCCTTTTACATTAATGTTTTATTTTTTTCCAGAAGTTTGTTTACAATTTTTATATAATACTAGCGAGGGTGCTAACTATCTACAATATATGGCTATTCCTTTTACAATTTATTATTTAGGAACCCCTCTTAGTGCACTATTACAAGCATTGAATAAAAATAAAATAATGTTTATTATTAGTATCGTTCAATGTTCTATCGAATTAATCTTAGTTGTTTTTCTAAGTCCTTATTTAAACGCTTTTAGCATTGCCGTCAGTACGCTGATTGGAATTATTTTTTCAATTGTTGCTTCAATGATAGTCTGCTTCAAATACTTATTTATCACTAATAAATAATGCATATATTTGGCAAGATTAGGAAATCTTGGTATAATTTAAACGTTAGTCGAGGTGAGAAAATGAATAATGATGAACTATTAAAAGAACTGGAAGAATATTTTAACCAGCATAATCAAAATATTCCCGATTCCTTTAAACAATTAATTAATGAAGGAATTAATACTTACAAACAAGATGGTACTAAATTAAATCTGGTTGCCAAACCAAAATATTCAAACTTTGGAAACTTTTTAGGATATGATATTAATTTAGCTGTAATCAATAATTTTATAACTGATTTAAAGCCTGATGAATTTATTTTAGCAGAAATTTATGACTGGCAGTCTTTCTTTGACCAGCCAGCTAAATTGATTAGTGAATTGGTTACAAAATACTACCCTGATCAAGATAATAACCAAATGCAGACTATTACCGATCAATTAGTTGAATGGGCGCAAAATAAAAATTATTATGATGAATATGCCTACACTTTAATGTGTAAACGAATCAATGATAACTTAGATTTTCGTTTAGCTCGCAATTTTGAACGAAGTGATGAAATTAATTCATTGAAATTACGCTATAATAATCAAGTAGTGATGAATTTTGGCGTTTATTTTGATCTAGAATAATAAAAGCACTCAACCGAGTGCTTTTTCTTGTTGGTGAAGCCAATTTGAAAATAATTGTAAACCAGCTTTTATATCTTCAGTTTTATTAGCAAAGCCAAAACGTAGATGATATTCCTGATCAAAACAAGCACCAGGTACAAAAAAAACACCGGTATCTTGCTGTAATTTAACACATAATTCTTTTGATTTTATTGGTAAATGATAATGTAAAAAAGCTATCGTTCCCGCTTCAGGAATTACACAATCAACTAATGGTTCCTTTTTTAACCATTCAATTAAAATTTGTCGATTAGCACTAATCATTGCATTGCTGCGTTTAATGATCTGGTCATAGTTTTTTAATACAATAGAACCAAGATAATCGCTTATATAACCAGTCGAAATAATATGATAATCGCGACGATCATTGATTAAATCTATAATTTTCTTATCTGCTTTGATCCATCCTAATCGCAAACCAGCAAATGAAGTTACTTTAGAAAGTGAAGCAGTACTAATTCCTAGTGAATATAAATCACTGATTGATACTTCATCATGCCCTAAGCCCTGATAAACTTCATCACAAAAAATATAAATATTTTGTTTTTTGGCTATGGCTATTAATTTTTCTAAAAATTCTTTCGAATATTTAGTACTGGTTGGATTATTCGGATTTACTAAACAGATCATTTTAGTATTTTCATTAATTGCCTGTTTAAATTCCTCTAAATCAGGCAACCAACTATTTTCTTCTTTTAAAGGAATCAAAGTTGTGCTAACGCCTAAAGATTCGGGAAAGGAATAAAATTGCTGATAGGTTGGAACAACTGTAATTAAATGATCACCTGGTTTCAATAAACTAATTGAAACCAATTCATTGGCATTGATACAACCTTGTGCAATTGCAATATTATCTTCATTTCCAGTTTGGTATAACTTGCAAATCTGTTTTTTTAATTCTAAACTTCCCGTTATCGGTCCATAATCTAGTTTAGTTGTTAAAAGATTGTGCATTACTTCTTCTTGATTTCCATTTATTTCTAATAAATCCGCAATGCTCATTGATGCCACACAGGTTTCAGCTAGATTATAACGATATTCTTTTTCATGTTCTGTCATCCACAATTCAACATCAAATAAATCAATCTTCACTAGTACATCACCTTACCTAAAAAGTCAATTGCTCGCTTAGTTTTTGGATGAGCAAAGAACTCTTTAGATGGAGCCTCTTCTATAATTTTACCTTCTTCTAAAAATACTACTCGATCCCCTACATTTCTAGCAAAGCCCATCTCATGAGTTACAACGACCATCGTCATTCCTTCTTGAGCTAGTTCTTGCATTACTTCTAAAACCTCAATAACCATTTCTGGATCTAAGGCACTAGTAGGTTCATCAAATAACATTACTTCAGGATTCATACATAATGACCGAGCAATGGCAACTCTTTGTTTTTGACCACCAGATAATTTATTAGGGTATTCATCTTGTTTATCTAATAAACCAACTCGATCTAAGTATTTTTGCGCAATTTCGATTGCTTCTTTTTCATCGCGTTTTAAAACATTAGTTTGAGCCATCGTTAAGTTTTCTAATACAGTTTTATGTGGAAACAAATTAAAATGTTGAAAAACAAAGCCCATTTTTCTTAGTAATTGATTATAATTAGGATTTGATTCAGTATATTCTTGACCATCAATATAAATTTTTCCTAATTCTGGTTTTTCAAGTCCGATGATACATCTTAGTACCGTACTTTTTCCAGAACCAGAAGGACCAATTAAAGAAACAATTTCTCCCTTTTTGATTTCCAATGATACGTCATCAACAGCAACCAAATCATTAAATTTTTTAGTTATATGTTCTACTTTAATCACTGACAGCCAACTTCCTTTCTACATAACGTCCTAAATATGAAATACTAATAGTCATTACTAAATACATTACCGCTGCTAAACAGTATGGTGACATCGCATCAAAATATTGTGTTCCTAAAACCTGAGCTGAACGTAATAATTCTACAGCACCAATACAGCTGATTAATGATGAATCTTTAATTAAAGTAATAAATTCAGAAATCATTGGTGGTACAATTCTTTTAAAAGCTTGTGGTAAAATAACTAACTGCATTGTTTGTCTTTTAGTAAACCCTAGTGTTTGACAAGCTTCCCATTGACCTTTATCAACACCGTTGATTCCACTTCTAATTAATTCGGTTGAATAAGCACCACTATTAATACTCATGGCAATAACCCCAATAACATAAGTATTAATTCTTAAAACATCACCTGTAAAAGCCGTGTAAATTGATGGAACCACTGAAAATAATAACAAAATCTGTAATAACATCGGCGTTCCTCGAATAATTTCAACATAAACATTACCAATAATTCTTAAAATACGATATTTTGACCGTTTGGCAGTAGCGCCTAAAATACCAAATATAATTCCGATAAAAAGGGACAGGGCCGCTATAATTAGCGAAACCACTGCTCCTTGTAATAAATAGATTAAATTTTCTGGGGTAAATACTTTTTCAAATGCAACAAACATTATTGTCTCCCCTTATTAATTAATTTTCTAATGGCAATAAACCATATTCATCGCATAATTGAGTATAATCATCAGAAGCTAAGAATTTTGCAATACATTTATTAACCTTTTCAATTAAATCAGTATTTCCTTGTTTAGCAATGATATAGTTTTCTTCATCCATTAATGATTGATCAATGTAAACAAAGTTACCACTATCAACATAATTTTTAGCTACAGCTAAATCAACGATAACAGCATCATATTGATGAGCTGCTAAGCCAGTAAACATATCTTGTACATCAGTCATACTAACAACAGTAGCCCCTTCAATTTGATTAGCGGCAATTTCACCAGTTGCTCCAGATTGAGCCGCAACAGTTTTTCCAACTAAATCATCAACTGTAGTGATTGTTGTATCGCTAGGCATAACGGCAACTTGAGCAGTAGCTGTATATGGATCAGACCATTCTACCTGGCGTTCTTCACTATAGGTAAAACCAGAGATACCTAAATCAATTTGATCACCTTGTAATTGAGTAACAATGTTATCAAAATCCATTTGTTTAAATTCTAAGTTATAAGTAACTCCTTCATCTTCAGTTAAATATTGTTCAAATAATTCAACCATATCAGCATCAAAACCAACAATATTATTATTGGTATCTAATGATTCATATGGTGGATAATCAGGTGAAATCCCGATTGTTAAAGTAACCGAATCATCTGATGAATCATCAGAACTTCCGCCACAACCGACCATGGTAAAAGCTACAGCGACAATTAATAAAGTTTTTAATAATTTTTTCATTTTCTTTTCCTCCCTAAAAATTAAAAACGTCTCTTAGCCTATAGCCAAGAGACGAATAATTCAATTCCGCGGTACCACTCTTTTTGATATATAACTATATCCACTCAAGTCTTTAAAGCAGACATACTGACTATCCTACTCTAGTTCAAATAGTCCCCTCAAAAGTGCGGTTCATCTAATCAATTTACTAACCTTCCACCAACGTTAGCTCGCTATAATAATTAATTAAACTACTCTCTTTGTCACCGGGTTTTAAATATATTATCATTATAAAAAAATATTTTCCATTGTCAATACTTTTTTATGATTTACCATTGAGAAAATTATCTTTAATACTAGTAATTTGTTCACTTAACATTCTAAGTGGCTCATTATAAGTTTCTAATTCTTCAATTACCTCATCTAACATCTGGTTAGTATTTTCAATCATCCTACTTTTATTTTTAATAAATTTATTGTCCTTTCTTTTTTGTTCCTCGCTCTTTAAAAGAAAGTAACAACCTAATATTAATAAAACAAAAATTCCCAAGATCATTAAAATCCATTTTATCAATTCCATACCATCACCTTCTATTTATAGTATAGCATATTTTAATCAATCCAACCAAAATGTTTACAAGCAAAAGCAATTCCATCATCCTGATTAGATTTAGTTATAAATGTAGCAACTTCTTTAACTTCATCAATTGCATTACCCATAGCAATTGAAATTGGTGCCTGCTTCATCATGGAAATATCATTTATGCCATCGCCAAATACAACTATGTCATCTGGATTACCGTTATTGATGGCTACCATTTTTAAAATACCCCGATATTTTTCAATTGGTTCAACAATTAACTGATCACCATGATAGCGCATATATCCTAATTTATGAATACTTTTTAACTTGGCTTCATCTTCTTTAGTTGCCATGATAAAGATCTTAAAAATTTTAGTGACCTGATGAAAATCAAGACTTTCATCGATAACTAATTCACCAGGAACATGATATTTAGCCATCAAATCATTGCAGCTATATAAATTAGGATTATCACCTAAAGATACAGCAAATGGAAAATTGTTTTCCAGACACTCATCTATAATTTCTAAACATATATCACGATTTAGTGGCTCAATTCCCAGTAGTTTCCCGTTAAGTACTAAACCATTACCACCATCGCAAACTAAATTATCAATTTTAGATGTTTTACTAAATTCCATTGCCATCCAGTGAGCTCTTCCAGTTGCAATAGCGACAAAATGACCATTGGCCCTTAATTTATCTAACGTTTCATATGTTGATGGTAGAATAATACCACCAGGATTAGCGTTAGTTAATGTGCCATCAATATCAAAGAAAAAAAATTTACCCATAAATACCACCTCTACATAATTATACGGATTTTCATTAAATAAAAAAGCAAAAAATTTACTTATAACACTATAATTTTAAATTAAACAAAAATAATCCCCATCAAGAGGATCATTTATTGAACTGCATTTGATAAAAGCTGGCATATTGGCCGTTTTTAGCTAATAATTCTTCATGAGTGCCTTCTTCTTCAATTCCATTAGGTGAAAGAACACAAATTCTTTTAGCGTTTTTAATCGTTGATAAACGATGAGCAATGACCAAGGTCGTTCGATTTTTAGCTAGTAATTCCAGTGATTGTTGAACTATATATTCACTTTCATTATCTAAGGCACTGGTTGCTTCATCAAAAATTAAAATTGGCGGATTTTTTAAGAAAACCCGTGCAATACTTAATCGCTGTTTTTGACCGCCTGAAAGTTTGACACCACGTTGACCACAATCAGTATCATAGCCATCAGGTAAACTCATGATAAATTCATGAGCATTAGCTTTTTTAGCGGCTTCAATAACTTCTTCATCGCTGGCATCATTACGTCCATAGCGAATATTATCCATGATCGTTCCAGCGAATAAATAAACATCTTGTTGTACTATCCCGATATTATCACGAAGAGAGCTTAATTTAATCTTCTTAATATCCTGACCATCTACCAAGATTCTACCAGCAGTTACTTCATAAAATCGCGGTAATAAAGAACAAATAGTCGTTTTACCAGCTCCAGAAGAACCAACTAGAGCAATATATTCACCGGGGTCAATCGTTAGATTAATATCTTTTAAAACATAGTCACTTTTTTCATTATAACGAAAATCAACATGTTGATATTCAATTTTTCCTTGAACATCAGTTAAGATCTTAGCATCTTTACTGTCAGTAATATCAGGCTCTATTTCCATGATTTCCATAAAACGTTCAAATCCAGTAATTCCATCCTGGAACTGTTCAGTAAAATTAATTAGTTTTTTAACGGGCTCGATCAAATTATTAACATACAATAAAAAAGCAATTAAATCTGGTGTTGTCAATGTCTCACCAGCAATAAATAATGAACCAAAGAAAACAGCAACTACTGTAATCAAACTAGTAAAAGCAGTTAAACCAGCATGAAATTTTCCCATATAGAAATAACTATTGCGTTTGCTGTCGACATATCGAGTATTTTCATGATGAAATTTGTTTATTTCATAGTCTTCATTACTAAAACTTTTAACTACCCTTATCCCTGATAAATTATCTTCAACTCGAGCATTAATATCGCCTACTCGTTGTTTATTTTTTTTATAAGCTTTCTTCATTTTACGATTATAATAGACTATAAATATTCCCATTACTGGAATAAATAAGAAAATAATTATCGTCAATTTTAAATTAATTGTCGCTAAAATGATAAAAGCACCAATAAATTTAATTAAAGAAATTACGATATCTTCAGGACCGTGATGATACAGCTCAGTTAATGAAAACAAATCATTCGTTAATCTAGACATTAACTGTCCCGTTTTTTGCTCATCATAAAAACTAAATGAAAGTTTTTGATAATGCTGAAACAGCTCATTTCGTAAATCACGTTCCATATAGGTTCCCATTACATGCCCTTGATAAGCAATAAAATAGTTACATAAGTACTCCAAAATTACTAAGACAACCATAAATATACCTAATTGATAGATAATTGAGATTTCAAAATCAGTTTCTAAAATCGTTCCAGTAATATATCTAGTAATCATCGGAAAAACTAAGCTAATACCAGCAGCTACCATTGCACAAAACATATCAGCTAGAAATAACTTCCAATAAGGTCGATAATATGATAAAAACTTTTTTACTCGCTTTGACATTTTTTCACCCTCCCTTTTTAAAATGATAGAGATATCATATCATAATTTGACTTAATGTGTAAATTGTTAAGATTATGTAAAATTTAGTAATGGTTAATTTACAAATTTCTAAGGTTTATATATGATAATTTTATAGGAGTGAGAAAATATGACATTAGCAAACATCAACTGGCCGACAATATTAGCTGGCTTAGGTCTGTTCTTATTTGGAATCAAATATATGGGAGACGGTTTGAAAAGCTATTCGGGTGATAAATTAAAACGTATAATTGAAAAATGTACATCTTCCCATCTTAAAGGAATTTTAATCGGTGCTTTCATTACCTGTTTGATCCAATCAAGTTCCGGAACTACTGCTCTTGCAATTGGACTGATTCGTTCCGGCTTAATGACATTTAATCAATCAATGGGAATAATTATGGGAGCCAATATTGGAACCGTTATTACTTCTGTTTTTGTTGGATTAAATATCTCTCAATATTCTGTTTATTTCATCATTTTTGGAGCTATTTTCTTATTATTTTCTAAAAATAAAAAAACAAATTATCTAGGACAAGTTATTTTAGGATTTGGTTGTCTTTTCTATGGTTTAGATGTAATGAGTGAAAATTTATCTAATATTGCTCAAGTTCCAGAATTTATTCAAATCGCTAATTATTTATCACAGAATCCTCTTTTAGCTTTAATTGGTGGTGTAGTTTTAACAGCAACCATTCAATCTTCATCAGCGATGATTGCTATCGTTCAACAGATGTACGCTATTAAAGCAATCAATATATCAGTTGCTTTACCATTTTTATTTGGAAGTAATATCGGGACTACCATTACTGCTATTCTAGCATCAATTGGTGGCACGATTGATGCTAAACGAGCTGCTTTTTTCCATGTTTTATTTAACATAACTGGTGCCATAATCTTTATGTTTTTACTAACCCCATTTACTTATTTTATTGAACAGTTAGCTATTAGCTTTAATATTTCTGCTTCATTACAGCTTTCAATCGCTCATTTATTATTTAACATTATTACTACAGTTATTGTTTATCCATTAATTCCCGTTGTATTTAAATTAGTAAATAAACTGATTACTAGTAAAAAACCAGCTCTTCAAATAAATTTAAGCGAATTAGATAGTAATGTCGTAAATCTATTTCCTAGTCATGCTTTAGCTATATCAAAAAATAAAACAATTGAAATGGCCAATATTACATTAGAAACAATTAAAAGTATTAAAAGTTATTTTCAATCAAAAAATATGGAAATCAAAGAAAATGTTTATGAATTAGAAGAAATGATCAATACTTTCGATCAAAAAATTACTGACTATTTAATCCTGATCAATCATGAAACATTAAACGATCAAGAAAGTAACGAATACATAATCAATATGAAAACTGTCAAAGACTTTGAAAGAATTGGTGATTTATGCATCAATATTCTCAAATACTTTGAAGCTATTTATGATGAAAAAGAAGATTTTTCGCATGAAGCAAGAATTGATCTTGAAACAATGATCAATTTAGATATTGATATGTTAGAACATGCCATTTTTGCTTATCAGCAAGCAGACTATGATACTATCAACTATGTTAATGAAAAAGAAACAACATTAGATTATTTTAATAAAAAAGCTAAATTGCGTCATATCAAACGGGTTGGTAGTGGTCATGAATCCAGCCCACTGGTCAATTCTACTTATGTCGATATTTTAGCTAATTTAGAAAGAATCGGTGATCACTGTCAGAATATTGCTCAGGCCAATTATTTAGATGACCTGGCTTAAACAATAATTTTTATCTTTATAATTAATTCAATAAATGGTATTCTATTAGTATAAATTTTTAAGGAGTTATGAAATGAAATTATTGTTAACGAATTATGATCCCAGTGAATATAAAGTATTTGAACAACGTTTAAATGAACTTTCAAGCAAGGGATATAACAGCGATAATATTGATCGATTTACTTTTTTTAAACAAGATAACCAGCATTACTATTATCAAACCGACATCTTTGTTCCCGATAAAAGCAAACAGGAAAATAATCATGCTTTACGTAATAAGTGGTTAATGGGCTATATGGATCGTGGATTTGAATACATTGGTAAATCAGGAAAAATCTATGTTTTCCGAAGTGAAAAAAAGATTAAATATCAAGGAACTAGTAAATATTTATTAGGATTATACTTTAAAAGAAATCGAACCTGGGCAAATGTCATATGGCTTTTTATCGCTATTGTATTAACGTATTTTTTAGTACCTAATGTTTTTATTAATTTAGATCCAAATGAATTTATTTCTAATGGTTCTACGATTTTACACTTTGCCCCATTATTACTATGTATTAGTTTATTATGTCGTTTCTTTTACCACAATCTTGAAACTGAAAAGATCAAAAATCAGCTGACTAAAAATAAAAGTTATTCTAGTCGTCTAAATAAAAATAATATTTTTATTGTTAATAACTGGTTATTTATTATTGCCCTTATTTTGATCATTGCTGGTTTTGGTCTGGACTATTTTGAACGAAAAAATATTCCAGTTAGCGATGATGTAATTTCACTTGAAACTTTGGGATATTCCGGTAATCAGGAAGAATATGATAGTTGTGTTATCAGCCATAGCTTTTTAATTGAAGAATCACTTGGCTATGTTGAAAGTAACGGTGAACAATTTATTAGAGTTAATTACTATACTTACAGCTCTAATGATAAAGCTAAAAATGGTTTAGAGCATTATCTTCAAGCTAATAATTATGATAAGTCTAAAGCTATTAATAGTGATAATAATGTTAGTGGTTATCTATTCAACAACAGCACCGACGAAAATTATAATTGCATCGGCTTTGTCAAAGATAAACAGCTGATCATTATTCAATCAAATATAGATTTACAAGCAAACAATTTATATCAACAAATTTGTTTAAACGCATAAAAACAAGGCGATTGCCTTGTTTTTATAATTTAGTCAATAATTTAACGATTTCATCGATTTTTTGATCAGCATCATGTTCATTGATAGCATTTTTTACACAATGATTCAAATGATTAGATAAGACTTCATTATTAGCATTTTTGATTAAAGATTGAATTGCTAATAATTGATTAGCAATATCAATACAATAACGATCTTCTTCAATCATCTTGATGACTGCATCAATTTGACCACGCGCTGTTTTCAAACGTAAAATTACTTTTTCATTAGACATTTTTAATTCCTACCACTTTATAACCGGCTTTTTCTACAGCACTTGTTAAAACAGCATCTTCTTGAATAGTTTCAACTGTTGCCATGTTATTTTCTAAGTCAACAACAGCAGTAGTTTCTGGTAATCCATTTAAGGCATCAGAAACATGTTTTTGACAATGTTGGCACATCATTCCTTCAATTTTAATTTCTTTTTTCATCTTTACATTCTCCTTTAAATAATATGGTTTAAATCTTTTTAATCTTAGGGCATTACTTACAACACAGACTGATGATAGCGACATACATAAAGATCCAAACATCGCATCAAGTCGAATTCCAAAAGCATGATAGAAAATCCCTGCAGCAATTGGGATTCCAATTACATTATAAATAAAGGCCCAGAATAAGTTTTCTTTAATATTTCTAATTGTTCGTTTTGATAATTCGATTGATGATACAATATCACGAAGATCATCTTTCATTAAAATAACATCCGCTGCATCAATAGCAATATCATTACCTTTACCAATAGCTACTCCAACATCACTACGAACCAAAGCTGGAGCATCATTGATTCCATCCCCTACCATTAAAACATGATTTCCTTCATCTTGCAATTTTTTGATCACATTTTCTTTATCTTCGGGTAAAACTTCAGCAATAACTTGATCTAATCCCAGCTTTTGATTAATCGCATTTGCTGTAGCTTTTAAATCACCTGTCAACATCACAGTTTTAATTTTCATTTCCTTTAAACGTTTAATAGCTTGACGACTTGTGTCTTTAATGTCATCGAAAATGCTTACTAAACCAACTAACTGATTACCTCGAGCCAAAAAGACCAGCGTTTTTCCTTGGTTTAAATACTCATCGATATATTTTGAATAATGACTGAAATCTAAATTAGCTTCATTGATCATTCTTAAATTACCAACAATATAATCCTGACCGTCAATATTTCCTTGAATTCCTAAACCACTTAACGATTTAAATTCAGTTGTCTCTTTCAATTCCAATTGCATTTCAGTTGCTTTTTGGATAAAAGCATCAGCTAAAATATGACTTGAACCTTTTTCTAAAGAAGCAATTATTTTAATTACTTCCTGATCACTTAAACAATCACTATAAATATCACTTACTTGAACTAATCCTTTAGTTAATGTACCAGTTTTATCAAATACAACAACATCAACGCTATTTTCATTTTCTAATACTTCAGCACTTTTAATCAAAATTCCATTATTAGCTCCAACCCCTGTTGCAACCATGATAGCCACCGGTGTCGCCAAGCCTAGTGCACAAGGACAAGAAATAACTAATACGGCAATAGCGCTGGTTATAGCAAAATTCATTCCCATACCAGCTAATAACCAACCAACAAAAGTAATTACTGAAATTAAAATAACTCCAGGAACAAAGTATTTAACAACTTTATCGATCATTCTCGTCATTGGTGCTTTTGAGCTAGAAGCTTCTTCAACTAGCTCGATGATTTTGGCTAAAGTACTATCTTCTACTGTTTTAGTAACCTTATAAACAAATGAACCCTGCAGGTTATTTGTCCCACCAATTACTAAACTGTCAACCTCTTTTTCTACCGGCAAGCTTTCACCAGTAATCATTGATTCATCAATCGAACTAAATCCCTGAATAATTTTTCCATCAACTGGTACTGTTTCATTAGCTTTAACCAAAACCTGATCATCAATCTGCAATTCAGATATTTTAACGACCTCTTCTTGACCATCAACGATTCTAGTAGCAACATCAGGTGCCAGCTCTAATAATTTACTGATAGCATCAGTTGTTTTCTTTTTAGATTTAGCTTCCAAATATTTTCCAAAACTTATTAGAGTGACGATCATCCCCGCTGATTCAAAATAAACATTATGAACCAAATGCATTGCATCTAAATGTCCTGTCAATGATAAGACTAATGAATAAACACTATATACAATTGATGCTCCAGCACCTAAAGCAATCAATGAATCCATAGTAGGATCTAAATGAAATAAATTTTTAAATCCATTAATATAATAATTACGTTTAATAATAACAATCGGGATTAAAAATAGTACCTGTAATGCAATGTTTACATAAGGATTTTCTTTAACTATAGATGGAATAGGATAATTAAACATTGATGACATTGAAACATACATCAATAAAGCCAAGGCGATAAAACAATAAATGAGCTGCTTTTTTAAAGCACCTAAATCATCATTATCAATCAAAGTTTCATCAAAGCTACTGGCCTGATATCCTCCATCATTGACTGCCTTAATGATCATAGCATCATTTACTTTATTTTCATCAAATTCAACTGTCATTGAGTTAGTCAATAAGCTTACTTCGACTTTATCAACTCCTGGCAATTTCGCCACACTATTATAAACATGATTTTCACAAGCTGAACAAGTCATCCCTTTTACACTATATTTTTGTTTCATATTGCCTCCTTAACCCCTCCTAGGGGGGTATGGTTTTAGTATAACCATAATTATCTATTTTTACAAGTAATATGCTCATTTAAACAAAAAACTATTGCCAGTAAGCAATAGTTAATAAAATTTGGTAATATCAGTAACTGTTTTTCTTTTAGGTTTTTCTGGTTTAATATCTGGATAGCCAACAGCAATAACTGAAACAATAATTTCATTTTCATCGATATCTAATAACTTTCGGATTTTATCAGCATCACGAATTCCCATGACCAACGTTCCTAGTCCTAACTCTGTTGCCTTTAATAACAAATTCTCATTAGCAAGACCTAAATCATAAATCCCCCAGCCATTTTCTAATTCATTATTAGCAGCGCCATCGCGATTATAACCTGAACGATTTTTTATAAAACTAGTAATGATCAATACTGGAGCATCCAGACTATTTTGGTAATTAAACTCTGGTAAACACTCTTGTTTAACTTTAGTTAGCAAATCAGCTGACATTACTACATGGTATCTGGCAGTTTGGCTGTTTTTCCATGATGGAGCCAAAATGGCTGCATCAATAATAGTAGTTATCATTTCTTTGGAAACTTCTTGCTTTTTATATTTACGAATACTTCTTCTTTGGTTAATTACATCCATACATCTATCTCCTTAATCATTTATTTGATTTCCTTTGACTTCTATTATACCAGATTTCAGCAATACAATAAACTTATCTGTTAACTGAGAATCAAATTGTAAACCACGATTTCGTTTTAATTCTTTAATAGCATATTCTAGCAAGTGAGCTTCTTTATAACTGCTTTTTAAAGCTATCAGATCAAAAAAATCATTCTACCACCAACAGGAATATTTCCACCAGCGATGCAATATGAATAGCTACGACCATCATAGCATTCATGATGAGTCAATACTATCAAAATAACATAATCAAGTGATGACAAATGTCGAATTATATTTACTGAAGCTGCAACTGCGATTGTATTATTTTAAATTCTTCTTCATTTAACTTAATTGTCTTTTTCAAAATGGATAAAAGTATAATGACCTTTTACATCAATTGCTGCAGTTAAAGCATAAATTATTGGTGAATATTAATTTTAATATTTTTTACCTAATAGTGACTTTGATCACTAAACAATTTACTCTTCCATTAAACAATTTTGAATTTGAACAAGCTCATCGATAAATAAATCTAAAAAGCTAGAATATTGAGTTCATACTTTTTTACCTCATAGTTTCATCTTTTCTTCTAGTCTCATAAGTGCACCTTTTTAATGTTTGATGCATTTTTTAGCTTTTAAATTGATCATAGTCACTAAAACTTCTGTAGAAAGATTATGCGATTTTCATTATTACATAACCTATATTCAATTCATTAAAAAAACATCCAAAGTACCCCAAAATATTGACGTAAAACCTATATTCCCTCTTTAACACAATTTTGATACAGTGTAAGATCTTTATAAGCTGGATTAAAATCTAAAGCAAAAATAATGGATAGATCAAATAAATTATCATACTTATTTAATTAATTTAATGTGTTACATTGCGATTAACTAAAAAATCTTAACAACTTAAAGTTGTTAAGATTTTTTGATTATTTATTTAATTCAATCATCAAATCACAAATTTTATTAGAAAATTCAACTGGATTGTCAATTGAGAAACCTTCAATTAATAAAGCTTGATCATAAAGGATACTAGCATAATCTTTAATTTTATCAGGATTATTTTCATAAACTTTCTTCATAGCATTGAAAATATCATGATTTGGATTGATTTCCAAAATTCTTCCAGCTTTAACCCCAGGATTATCTGGCATTTGATTTAAGACTTTTTCCATCTCAAAAGATACACCTTCACTAGATACTAAGCAAACTGGATGTGTCTTTAATCTAGCTGATACTTTAACATCAACAACTTGATCACCTAAAGCATCTTTAATTGCGGAAAGCATGTCTTTATTTTCTTCACTAGTTTTTTCTAATTCTTTCTTTTCTTCTTCACTGTCAATGTCTAAATCACCTTGAGCAACACTCTTGAATGGTTTTTCTTTATAATCACGCATCATTTGGATACAGAATTCATCAACATTATCAGTTAAATATAGAACATCATAACCTTTATCTTTAACTACTTCAACTTGTGGTAATGTAGCAATCTTGTCTAATGTTTCACCGCTGGCATAATAGATATCTTTTTGACCTTCAGGCATACTTTCTACATATTCAGTTAAAGTAATATATTTTTCTTGTTTACTTGAATAATACAACAATAAATCTTGTAATTTTTCTTTTAACATTCCATAGCTATTATAGATACCAAATTTTAACTGTAAACCAAAATTATCAAAGAATTCTAGATATTTATCCCGATCATTTTTCAACATTTTTTCTAATTCTGATTGAATTTTCTTTTCAATTTTATCAGCGATTACTTTTAATTGACGATCGTGTTGTAACATTTCACGAGAAATGTTTAATGATAAGTCTTCAGAATCAACTAATCCCTTAACAAATCTAAAATGTTCAGGTACTAATTCACTTGCTTTATCCATGATGAAAACACCACGAGAATATAATTGAAGACCTTTTTCATAATCATTTGAATAATAATTCATTGGTGGTTTTGATGGAATAAACAATAACGCATCATATGAAACAGTTCCTTCAACACGAGAATGAATCACTTTTAATGGATTATTAAAATCATTGAATTTATCTTTATAAAATTCATTATATTCTTCATCAGTAATTTCATTTTTATTTCGTTTCCATAATGGAACCATTGAATTCAATGTTTTATTTTCTACAACATCTTCATATTCATCACTATCTTCTTTTTTCTTTGATGTTGTTACATCCATAGTGATTGGATAATGAACATAATCAGAATATTTTTTAACCAAATGTTCAATTTCATATTGGTCTAAATAAGTATCATAGTTATCATCATCAGTATTATCTTTTAAATATAATTTAATGGTAGTACCATAATCACTAACATCAGTTTCAAAAATTTCATAGCCATCTGTTACTTCAGAAACCCAAGTATATCCTTGGTCAGTACCATATTTTTTAGAAATTACTTCAACTTTTTTAGCTACCATGAAAGCTGCATAGAAACCAACACCAAATTGACCAATGATATCAATATCATCACTATCAATTTCATTTTTAAAATCAAAAGAACCACTATTGGCAATTGTTCCTAAATGAGTTTCTAATTCTTCTTTATCCATCCCAATTCCATGGTCTTTAACAGTCAATACCCGATTTTCTTTATCAATCGCTAATTCGATTTTCAAATCATCACGATTAATTGAAGAAATATTTTCAGTAAGAGCCTTATAATATAACTTATCACTTGCATCACTTGCATTAGAAATCAACTCTCTTAAAAAGATTTCTTTATGGGTATAAATTGAATTAATCATTAAATCTAATAAACGTTTAGATTCAGCTTTAAATTGTTTTTTCTCTGCCATTTTTACATCTCCATTCTTTAGCACTCACTATCCATTTGTGCTAAAACTATTCTAATACATCTGTTTAGCACTGTCAAGTAAAAAGTGCTAAATCATTAAACGTTAGCACTTAAATTAATCCCAGTTTCAAAAATTCATCATAAACACCATCTTGTTCAACACTTAAACAAATTGCATCAGCAATTTTCTTTAATTCTACACTACCATTTTCCATAACAATGCCCAAGGCGACTGTATCAATCATTTCATAATCGTTCATACTATCACCAAAAGCAATCGTATCTTGCATATCCATATTTAAATACTTTACAACATATCTGATCCCAGTACCTTTATTATCAGTTTTTGAAATAATTTCGCCATTTAAATTTTCATTACCGAGATCATGTAAAATAAAATTAACATCATTTTCTAACTCGCTTTTAGCAGTTAATAGATCTGCTTTCTTTTGAGCAACAAAAGAAATTTTATGAACACCTAATCCATCATATTCATTTAAATCTAAAGCATTAAATTTTTCATTATGTTCTGCAATTAAACGTTCCATTTCGGAATTAGTAACTTCTTTGTTATCAAGTGAAGCAAATAATTTAATCATATCTTCAGACATGTATGTAACATTAGTACATTCATAATTAAAAAGAATGTGATTTTGATTAAATACCTGAGTAACTTTATTTACTAGCTTTTCACTAAAAAAGCTTTGATGAATTACTTTTCCTGCTACCTCAACATAACTGCCAGCACTAGCTATAATCCCATCAAAAGTAACTTGATTTAATTCATCACGAGTTGCTGCTTTATTTCTTCCAGTACAAATAAAAACCTTATGCCCATTTTTTCTTGCTTTAGTAATTGCTTCTTTAACTTTAGTTGATATTGATTGATGGTGCGCTACAATAGTTCCATCAATATCTAAAAAAATTGCCTTGCTATTCATACTATTCCCCCATATATCATCTTTTTTATATACTCTTAAAAACGTGGAAAGCTATAACTTTCCACGCATTTGATATAATCGCTTTTTACGTTGTTTAAAACAAACATACGTGCAGCCGCTACAATGACCACCACAGCTAGTTTTTTCATTAATATGATTTGAATAAATTTTTTTTAAAGCAATAATAACCGCTGCAAAAATAATAATTATAATTATGATATTTGCTAAATTATTAATTATCCAGTCCATTACTATCACCCCTCAATAATAGTAATATAGCACAAGATAGTTTTATTAGTCAATCAGTTAACCATTATTAGCCAGGACTACCTGATAACCAGCATTCTCGATAGCTTGATAAATAACTTGCATATCTATTGGTCGATCATATAAAATAGTTGCTTCTTCATGAGCTAAATCAACTTTAGCACTAGCTCCTTCGATTGAATTGATTGCATTAGTTACATTATTAACACAGTGTTGACAATGCATACCACTAATTTTAACCGTTATCTTACCAATAACTGGTGATGAAAGTTTCTTTTCTTTACTAATTGTTGAATCATGTCCACCACCACAACAAGGACTCTCTCCTTTAAAATGTTTTAAAGTACCCTTGATTGCAAAAATGATAATAACAACAACTATGATTAAGATTATTGCATCAACCATTTTGATCCCTTCTTTCCTGAAATTTTAAATCACGTCGTTTATTTATTATTTTTTTAATTTTTAAACACCCTAAATAAATACACATACCAATAATATAAACAAGAATCACCAAGGCAAACATTATAAACATTGACTCTGTTGATTGGCCCATTGCTTAGATCTCCTTTCCCTTATTTTTATCAGCAAAATACTGTTCTTTTAAATTTTCAAAATTATTGCAACCACTACAACCAGCACAGATACCATTACAACCATCCGCACCAGCACTTTTTTTCTTTTTATATTGCTGGTAAATTATATAAATACAATAAGCAAATATTAAAGTTAAAAAAATAATATCTACCATAATTTTAACCTCCCTTTAACAAAAACTGGATACCATGGGTATCCAGTTTTATTGACTAAGAATTAACCTGTACTGAACGTCTTGAATAGACTTTTTGATTTTTATAAGGATCAGGTCTAAATAATAAGAATAGTATAACTAATGCTACAACAAATGCAATTGCTGTCCAGATTCCAAATGTACCATACATGATGAATGATCCAATCTGATAGATACATAAACATACCAGATATGCAAAGACATTTTGGAAAATAATTGCAAACCAGAACCATTTTCTAGATTGCATCTGTTGTGCCATTGTTGCAATCGCTGCTAAACATGGAGAATCTAATAAGTTAAAGACTAAGAATGAAAATGCAGCTAAACCAGTTGGGAACCAAGCAGCTACCCCTTGAGCAACATTAACAGCATCTTCAACATCACCACTAACATTAGCTAAGACACCCATTGTTGAAACGATAGCCTCTTTTGCAGAAAATCCTGAAAGTGCAGCTGCAACTGCCTGCCAATTTCCAAATCCTAATGGAGCAAAAATTGGAGCAACGAATCCACCAATAACCGCTAACAGACTATCACTACTATTTTCAACCATTCCAAAACTTCCATCAACAAATCCATAAGCTCCTAAGAACCACATTACAACACAAGCTAAGAATAAGATTGTTCCAGCTTTAACGATAAATCCTTTTAATCTTTCCCATACATGTAATAAAACAGTTTTGACTGAAGGAATATGATATTGTGGTAATTCCATAACGAAAGGAGCTGGTTTACCAGAAAATGGTTTCGTTTTCTTTAAAATAATTGCTGCAACTAATACTGCCACAATACCCATGAAATACATTAATGGCGCAATAATTGAACTTTCTGTATAACCGGCAACTTCACCAGCGATAACACCACCCATTAAGGCAATAACTGGAAGTTTAGCACCACAAGGAATAAAAGTCGCTGTCATGATTGTTAAACGACGATCATTATCTTGTTCAATCGTTTTAGAAGCCATGATACCAGGAATTCCACAACCTGAAGAAATTAATAATGGAATAAAGCTTTTTCCTGATAGTCCAAAATGTCTAAATACTCTATCCATTACGAAAGCTATACGCACCATATAACCACAATCTTCTAAGATTGATAAAAACAAGAATAAAATTGCCATCTGTGGTACAAAGCCAAGAACTGCTCCTAGACCACCAATAATTCCATCTACAACTAATCCTTGAACTAGATCACCAGCACCAATATTTCCTAAGAAACCGCCAACAAAATCTTGAATGGCGACTACAAAAACATCATTAGTCCAATCAGTTACATAAGTACCAATTGTAGTAACTGAAATATAATAAACAACGAACATTACAGCAATAAAAATTGGAATCCCCAATATACGGTTAGTGACAATTTTATCGATTTTATCAGAAATCGTTAATTTTTCGCCACCTTTTTTTACTGTTGTTGAAATAATTTTTTGAATAAATTTATAACGTTCATCAGTAACAATACTTTCCATATCGTCATCTTGTTTATTTTCAAGTGCCTGACGTAAATTATCAATTGTTTCTTTTTCACTATGAGAAACTGATAAACTTTCAATTACTTTACTATCATTTTCTAGTAATTTAATTGCATACCAGCGTTTTTTATCTTCACTGATAGATGTTGGTAAATTCTTTTCCACTTCAGCAATAGCCTTTTCTAAATCTTTAGAAAAGATATCTTTAGGTAAAGCTACTTCTTTTTTATTAGCAACTTTAACAGCTTCATCAATTAAAGCATCTAGACCAGTTTGCTTTAATGCTGATGTTTCAATAATTGGACAATTTAATAACATTGAAAGTCTTTTGATATCAATTTTGATATTTCTTTTTTCTAACAAATCAGCCATATTTAAAGCAATTACTACTGGTACCCCAGTTTCAATTAGCTGTGTAGTTAAATATAAGTTTCTTTCAATATTTGTCGCATCAACTAAATCAATAATAACATCAGGATTTTCTTTTAAAATATAATCACGACTGACTACCTCTTCTAACGTATATGGTGAAAGAGAATATATCCCAGGCAAATCAGTAATAACGATGTCTTCGTTTTTTCTCTTTCCTTTTAAACGCCCCTCTTTTTTCTCAACTGTAACCCCTGGCCAGTTACCAACATACTGATTAGCCCCAGTTAGAGCATTAAACATCGTTGTTTTACCACAGTTTGGGTTACCAGCAAGAGCAATCTTAATACTCATCTTTTGTCAAACCTCCTATTATTTAACTTGCACACATTGCGCATCATTTTTTCTAACAGATAATTCATAACCTCTGACAGCGATTTCCACTGGATCTCCTAAAGGAGCTACTTTTCTAATGTAAAGCTCAGTTCCTTTAGTAATTCCCATATCCATGATTCTACGTTTATATGCACTATCCCCTTCGATTTTAGTTACCGTAACGGTACTACCAACTTTAGCTTCGCTTAAGTTCATTAAAACCTCTCCTTTCTATCAAAAAAATCCTTTTACGGTTATACCATAATATGTCTTGCCATGTCTTCATTAATTGCAATTCGAGAGTCTTTGATGTTGACAATGACATTACCACCAATCATTGATAAAACAGTAATCTCACTTCCAGCTACAAAACCTAGATTTTCTAAAAATCGTCTTGTTTCTTCATTTCCGCCAACTTTACGAATTGTATTAATTTCTCCAGCATTTACCATTGTTAAAGGCATCATCCTCACTTCCTCACTCTTTTCTGTTAGCCTAATCTAACTAATCATATGTTATACCCTTCTAACTTAAATGTCAATAGTTCAATCAAAAAAAGTTAAATCAATCTAACTGAATCATCAAAAAAAACTAGAAGGTTAAATTTACCTTCTAGTCTAGATCTTCACCATTAGATTCAAATACTTTCTTGATCCACTTAAATGATTTTTTAGGAATACGTTTTAAATCCCGTAAATCCTTGTTAGTTCGATTAACATAAACAAATCCATAACGTTTATCCATATTACACATACTAGCTAAAATATCAATTGGTCCCCAAGTGATATAACCTAAACACTTGACACCTTCTTCAAACATCGCATTTTCCATTTCTTTGATATGATCACGATGATAGTTGATTCGATAATCATCTTCAATCGTTTTACCAGCTGCTAACATTTCATCTACTTCTTCTTGAGTTAAATCTTCACGCCATCCAATACCATTTTCAAGAATGAAAACTGGCAAACCGCTACGATTATACAAATCATTCATGGTCCATCTTAAACCAATTGGATCAATTTCCCATCCCCATTCATTAGCTTCACAGTGAGGATTTTTAACTACATGTTCTCCCACTACTTCATGATAAGGACGTTGATAATCAAATTCACCTTCAGTTACTGTATTAGAACGATAATAGCTAAAAGCAATATAATCAACAGTATATTTTAATAATTCTTCATCTTCTTCTTCAAATTTTGGCATCCAACCACGATTTTCTAAGTAAGCTACCATGTAATCAGGATATTTTCCTTTTGAAAAAACATCTACATGGAAACCATTCATATATTGATAAGCCTGCCAAGCAAATAAATTATTTTTTGGAGTATTAGTATAAGGATAAATGTTAGTCACTGCGGCCATTCCACAGAATTTAGCATCTGGCTGCATTTGTCTTAAAGCTCGAACAGCTTTACAATGAGCAATAAAAACATTATGATTTACTTGATATAAATGTTTAGCTGGATCAACCCCTTCTGGAATTTCTTCAGCATTAGAAACTCTTAACATCATACCATGTAAATTTTGCTCATTAAAACTCATCCAATGTTTAACTCGATCACCAAAACGTTCAATACAAACTTTTGCATATCTTTCAAAACAATCAACAACATAACGTGAAGCAAAACCATTATATTCTTTTACTAAATGATATGGCATATCGAAATGAACTAATGTAATCATTGGCTCAATTCCAGCAGCTAATAATTTATCAATTAATTGATTATAAAAAGCTACTCCTTCTTCATTTACTGGTTCATCTAAAGTACCATTAGGAATAATTCTTGACCAGCAAATTGAAAAACGGTAAAAATTAAATCCCATTTCTTTCATTAAAGCAATATCTTCATCATAACGATGGTATGCATCAATAGCCACATTCCAATCTGAAAATTCTGGATTCATTGGTCTAACATCATAAACACATAATCCTTTTCCACCTTCATTTCGAGCACCTTCTGTTTGAAAAGAAGAAACAGAACCACCCCAATAAAAATCTTTTGGCATTTTCTTTTCCATTAAAACTTCCTCCTTAATGTCTAAAATTATTGTATATAAAAATAAAAAAAGAGTAAATATCAAACCTCCAAATTATAATCGTGTTTCAAAAATAGTTAAAAATTCATCAGAATAATGAAACAAAGTTTCATTTTTAAAAATAAATAGAAGCTATAAAATAGCTTCTATAATTATTCAAATTCGTTAGTTCTAGCTACTTCCTTAATCCAGTTAGCTGATTTCTTTAATTTACGTTTATATCCGTCATCTAAACATACTCGAATAAAACCATAACGATTTTTAAATGCATTGCACCAAGACCAGTTGTCAATTACACCCCAATAGTGATAACCTAGACAATTAGCTCCATCTTCGATTGCTTTGGCAATCCATTCTAAATGATCACGAACAAATTCAATTCGATAATCATCTTGAACTACCCCATTTTCATCCATATATTTTTCTTCACCTTCAACACCCATACCATTTTCTGAAATAAAAAATGGTAAATCTGGACATTCTTTTTTGATTTTCATGCCAAAATCATAAATTCCTTTAGGATAAATTTCCCAACCCCGATGAACGTTCATCTTTCTTTCAGGCCAAATATATGGTTTGGCAATGCATGGCAAGCCATTTTCATCAAATTTGGAATCTGGAGCTTGAACTCTAGTTGGTTGATAATAATTAAAACCAAGCCAATCCACTTTCCCTTGCGCTAAAATAATCTCATCACCAGGACGACGATTGATTTTAACATTCCAATCATTTTCAACAGTCTCTAGAACGTCTGCTGGTAAATGCCCATGAGCAACTACATCTAACCACCAGCGATTATGCAACCCATCAGTCATTCTAACTGCATCTAGATCTTCCGGTGTTGGATTTTCTTTAGTATAAGGTGGTGCAAAACAGTTGATCATCCCTATTTTAGCATCATCAAGCAATTTTCCTTCAGCTTTTAACTCTCTAAAATTCATTACTGCTAAACAGTGAGCTAAAGTTATATTATATTGAACATTAATTGACTGTTTAAAATCTTTTAAATATGGATACCAGACTCCATGTAAAAACTGCTGTTCTGGTTCCACTATTGGTTCATTAAAAGTAAACCAATACTTAATTTTATCTCCAAATTCTTCCATCGCTTTTTTAACAAAATTAGCATAAGCTTCAACAACTTCACGATTTTGCCAGCCTCCACGTTTTACCAAGTATTCTGGCATATCAAAATGATACATATTCATGAAAATTTCCAGACCATTTTCATGAGCACAATCAATCAACTGATGATACCATTTAGCCCCTTCAGGATTAATATTTCCATCCTGGTCTAATAGTCTTGTCCATTGCATTGAAGTTCTAAATGATTTGAAATTTAAACTTTTTAATAATTTAATATCCTCTTCATATTTATGATACATATCATTTCCAACATAAGAGCCAACATTATTGTAAAATGCATTAATTTCCTGGTCAGAATACATATCCCAGTATGAACGTAATCTTCCTCCTACGTTATAACTTCCTTCAGTTTGTGGTCCTGACATGGCAGCACCAAAGAAAAAATCTTGTGGCAATTTAATTGTCATTATTCTCTATTCCTCCTATTTGTAACAGTGACATTATATAAGAAATTAACACTTCTGCAAGTACCATTTCTCCATTTTCAATTTGATTTCAAAATAAATCAAAAAATAGTTACTTTTATGAAACAAAGTTTCATGATAAAATATTAATGGTGATAAAAATGAGTATAATGACCCAATTAGAATTTGAATTAAATTTTTCAAACTCCGAGAAAAACATTGCCAGATATATTTTAAATCATGGTGAAACTGTCTTAAACTTATCAATTAAACAATTAGCTAAAAACACATATACATCTCCAGCCACCATTGTTCGCTTGTGCCATAAATTAGGTCTTGAAGGATATCAGGATTTTAAAATTAAATATTCTGCCGAATTGCAATATGATAATAAAAATCTAATTGATGTTAATTTTCCTTTTTCAAAAGATGATTCAACCTGGCAAATAGTTAATAAAATCGCTCAACTACATCAAGAAGCTTTACAAGATACATTAAATTTAATTGATATTGATAACTTAGACCAAATTGTTGCCTTGGTTGATCAAGCCAAAAAAATATATTTATTTGGTTTTGGAAATTCCTTATTGGTTGGTCTCGATTTTCAACATAAAATGATGCGAATCAATAAATTAGTTGAAATCCGTCCTAATTCAGGTGAACAGGGATTTTTATCTTACACTTGTACAACAGAAGATATCGCTATTATTATTTCTTATTCTGGTGAAACCAATGAACTGATTGATATTGCCAAATCACTAAAAAGAAGACATATCAAAGTTGTTGCCATTACATCAATAGGTGACAATCGTTTATCAAAATATAGCGACTATTTAATTAACACTGGTTCTAGGGAAAAGATTTTTTCTAAAATTGCGCCCTATGCTTCTAAAACCTCAATTTCATATATTCTAGATCTAATTTTTTCATGTCTGTTTAAATTAAATTATGATCAAAATATTGAAGAAAAACTCAATAACGATAAAATGTTTGATCATCGACATCCTTTTAAAAGTCCTATTAATGAATAAAACCAGCAACTGCTGGTTTTATTGACAAACAATTTGACCATCAATAATTTTCAATTGCACATCAAATTTTTGTGCTAGAGAAACTAAGCGCGTCATTACGATAATACAGCGTCCTTGATGCGCTAAATTAATTAATAATTCAACTAAATCATTGGCTTCCTTTTGATTTAAACCTTCAATTATTTCATCAGTCACGATTATTTCTACTTGACGAACTAAAGCGCAAGCTAAAACAACCAACTGATATTGATATTTAGTTAGCTTAGTGACATCTTTAAAACAATCTTCTTTGTTAAGGCCTAAATCCATTAGCGTTTTTAAGCAATAATCCTTTTTATTCCTTTTTTTCAAATTCGCAATTGTAAGACTATTTAGAACATTTTCATATGCATTTAAATAATGAATTAGATTATTATCTTTAAAAATCAAAGCTAGATCTTGTTGGCGATAATTAGTTAAACCAATTTGTTTAAGCTCTTTACCTTTATAAACAATCGTACCACTTTGAGGCTTTTTAAAACCACCAGTTAAAACTAATAACATCGATTTTATATCAAAATTTTGTTCGACAAGACCATAAATCTTACCATTTTCAAATGAATAACTGGCATCGTTTAAAATCAGTTTTTTTTCTTTATTATTTAAATAAGATATATTTTTAAGCTCTAATCCACATTCCATTTTATCACCCACTTAAATCAACATTTTTTCATAAGCGAAAGTCATTAAAAAAATACCAAAAACCAACATTGCAACTATAACTATTATTAAAATAACTAAGATAACTTCTACTAAACTTTGTCCATCTAACGATATGTTTATCTCATTAATAGTTGCTTGATCATAATCAGCAATAATATAAGTTGAACTATTCAATGACTGTCTGCTATCTTCAATTACATCTGGCAGATTCATCAATGCTATATCATTATCTTGAATATTTAGGGAGGAACCAATTGCTTGTGCTAATACATTGCCACTAAATAAAGAAACAGTTAGGGCAATAGAACTAATCAAAAGCAATTCAATTGATTGAATCATTAGTAACCTGATTTTACTAACTCCTAAAGAAAAATATATTTTAAGTTTATATGCATTCTTTTTTATCAAACATACTATTACTAGACTAATGACAATCATATTGATAATAATCATAGCAATCAAAACACTATTAATTAAATGCCCCAAATTTTTTAAATTATTTAAATTACTTTGATACATTTGACTATAAACAGTTAACGTATTGGTATCATTATCAGTTGTTTGATTAATCAAATTGATAAAATTTTTAATATGACTAGCACTATCAAGATAAAAAATAGCTGAGGTCAAATTAGAATTATTATTAGTTAATAATTGACCGGTATTTAAATCCGTATAAATTAAGTTATTATTGTCATTACCTTGATAAATACCGACAATCATTAAATCAGCAGTAAAAGTGTTACCAGAAATATTTGTGTAAACTGTTAAAGTATCATCAATCGTTAAATTATTACAATCAGCAAAATCATCATCAACCATACAATATCCCTTGCCATTATCATCACTAGTTAACAAACGACCTGATAGTAAAGTGTTATTACCATCATTAAAATCTTGTAATACACTCATATCTAAATTTGCATCAATCGTAACACTTTTTTGCGCTGAAAGAAGCTGATCACAACTGGCAACAGTTGCAATATTATAATTATATTTATCAACATAATCAAGGTTCTTAAATGAATCCATCATATCAATAGTAATATTTAAAGAGGTATCATTAAATTTTGAAATTGCACTTGTAATTACAACATTATTTTTATATGTTGTATTAATTTTAGCTAACATATCTTGCCAGCCATTAAGCAATGAAAAACCAGCAATGATTAAATTACAAATGATCAACATCGTAACAAACAAAATAATTGTTTTACTAAGATTTTTTCGAAGATTTAAAAAAATACTATTAATCATTATCATTGCCTCCTCTTTATCAATTATCAATATAATTAACAATATCAAAAATATAATCATATAAATATGTAAAAAAAAGGAAACTACTTGACTTCTATCACAAATAATTTCCACAATTCCAAAATTTCTGATAATAAAAAAGTAACGGATAACACCGTTACTATTCATCACCAAAGCAAATTCCAATTGCTTTAGCTGCTTTTACTAATTCACCATTAGGATCAACATGTTTTTGTTTACCAAATTTAGCATCTCCAATAACTTCTTCTAAAGAAGTATATGTCATATCTTCACCTTTTAAAGTTACAACATTACCAAATTTACCTTCACTAATTAATTCTAGTGCTTTGATTCCAAAACGGATTGACAAAATTCTATCATAAGCTTGAATATCACCACCACGAATAATATGTCCTGGATTTACAGAACGTACTTCGTGATTTTTAATAGCTTTTTCCAAATCATCAGCAACTTTAGCTGCCAAACCAGAATAACGTACTGGATCAGGACTGTCTTCAACAATCTTACCAATCACTTTAGTACCATCGGCATATTTAGCACCTTCAGCTACGGCAATCACCGTATATGGATAACCTTCAGCATCACGTTTTTCAACATGTTTTACAATATTTTCAATTGTAAAAGGAATTTCAGGAATCAAGATACATGATGCATTACCAGCCATACCAGCATATAATGCAATCCATCCGGCATCACGACCCATTAATTCACAACAGATTACCCGATGATGTGATTTAGCAGTAGTATTTAATCGATCAATAAATTCAGTTCCAACCGAAAGAGCGCTGATAAATCCATAAGTTAAATCAGTAGCTGGTAAATCATTATCCATTGTTTTAGGTATTCCAATTACGTTAACCCCTTTACGCGCAAAGTCACGAGCACTAGTTAAAGTACCATCGCCACCTAAAACTACTAAAACATCTACTCCAGCTTTCTTTAGATTTTCAACACCAACATCTGAAACATCTTTTCGAACCTTACCACCATGTCCATCATCAACTAAATAATCAAAAAGATTATCTTTATTAGAACTATAAAGAATAGTTCCACCTTCTTTGTAGATATTTTCTACTTTGTCTACAGTTAATTCTATGTAATCATTGTTATAAAGACCACGATAACCAAAAACATAACCAATAACTTCATAGCCATATTTAGTAATAGCTGCTTTGGTTACGGCTCTAATAACAGCATTTAAACCTGGACAATCGCCACCTCCAGATAATAATGCAATTCTTTTAACATTTGCCATATACATCCCTCCATAAACTACATTATATGATGTTTTTTATCAAAAGACAATAAAAATGTTAACGTTTACAAAAATAATTTTACCAATTTTTTTGTAGATAATCATTGATTAATTTAACTGGCAAGCCGATGACTGTTTCAATATCTCCATCAATTTTCAAAACCAGATCTTTGCCATATCCTTGAATAGCATATGCCCCGGCTTTACCTTGCCATTCATTTAGATTCAGATATGATTCAATTTGTTTTGTTGATAAAGATTTAAAAGTAACCTTGGTGGCATCATGAAATACTATTATTTTCCCATCATCAATTATGGCCACTGCTGTATAGACAGTTTGTGTTTGATTTGACAAAAATTGCAACATTTCCTTAGCTTCCGTCCTATTTTTAGGTTTCCCCAACATCTTATCATTTAAACAAACCATTGTATCGGCTCCAATAATCAAATCATGAGGATATTTACTGGCAATAACTTGAGCTTTTTGATATGCAAGTTTTTCTAAACGTAAAGGAAGTGCTAGATTTAAATCTAACACTTCATCAATTTCTTGAAAATCAACTATAAAATCATAATGATGTTTTTTCAACAATTCTTGGCGCCGAGGCGAAGAACTGGCTAATATTATTTTTTTCATAGTTTTAATTTTCACTCTTTACTTCTTTTTTTAATGGTTTTGGTAACAAAGCTTTTCTTGAAACATTAACTTTACCTTTATCATCAACTTTAGTAACCTTAACTTTAACAATATCACCTAATTTGATAACATCGCTCATCTTTTTAGTTCGTTCATAAGCATAATCAGAGATATGTAAGAAACCATCAGTTCCATCAAATAAATTAATAAAAGCATAATTATCTTCAACTCGCACTACTTTACCATCATAAACTTCTCCAACTTCAGCTTTCTTAACAATTTTTTCGATTAATTTAACTGCTGTATCAATTGCCGCTTGATCATGATGATAAATTACCACAGAACCATCTTGTTCAATATCAATTTTAACTCCATCAGCTTGATCAATGATTTCATTAATAGTTTTACCACCTTGACCAATAACTGATTTGATTTGATCAGGATCAATTTTAATTAATTTTACTTTTGGAGCATATGGTGATAATTCAGCACGTGGTTCACTAATTGTTGCCATCATATTAGCCATAATTTCTTTACGTGCTTCTTTAGCTTGGGCTAAAGCTTCTTGTAAGATTTCTTTAGTAATACCATCAATCTTAATATCCATTTGTAAAGCACAAATACCTTTACTTGTACCAGCTACTTTAAAGTCCATATCACCTAAGTGATCTTCCATTCCCTGAATATCAGTTAAGATAGTATAATCGTCTCCTTTTTTCACTAATCCCATAGCTACCCCAGCCACAGGCGCTTTAATTGGAACTCCAGCTGCCATTAATGACATTGAAGCAGCACAAATTGAAGCTTGAGAAGAAGAACCGTTTGATTCTAATACTTCAGAAACGACCCTAATAGTATATGGGAATTCATCTTCATCAGGAATAACTTGAGCTAAGGCTCTTTCACCTAAGGCCCCGTGACCGATTTCACGACGTCCCGGTGCCCCCATTCGTCCGGTTTCTCCAACAGAATATGGAGGGAAATTATAATGATGCATAAAACGTTTTTGATCTTCAAGACCTAATCCATCAATTTTTTGATGTTCTCCAATAGCTCCTAAAGTAGTTACTGATAAAACCTGTGTTTCACCACGAGTAAATAAAGCTGAACCGTGAACACGAGGCAATAAATCTACTTGAGAATCCAATGGACGAATCTCATCTAATTTACGACCATCTGGACGAATTTTATCTTCAGTGATCAATCGACGAACTTCATCTTTTTCTAAATCATGTAAAATAATACCAACTTGTTTTAACACACTGGCTTTAGTTTCATCACTATCATATTCTTTATTTTCATATTCTTCAGTTACTGTAGCTACTAATTCATCAATTGCAGCATATCTTTCCAACTTTCCTGGAATTGAAACAGCAGCAACCATTTCATCTTTTGCCCGTTCGCTAACTTCGGCAACTAAGTTTTCATCAAGTTCAAATAATGGTACTTCGATTTTTTCTTTACCGCAAGCTTCAATAACTTTTTCCTGGAAAGCAATTAATTCTTTGATTTTTTCATGACCAAACAATAATGCTTCTAGCATTACGTCTTCACTAACTTCCTTAGCATCTGCTTCAACCATGTTAATGGCATCTTTAGTACCAGCAACTTCCAAGTTTATTAATGATCTTTCTAATTGTTCTGGTGACCCATTAACAATAAATTCACCATCTACTAAACCAACGTTGACTCCGGCAATTGGCCCATTGAATGGAATATCTGAAATACATAATGCCAGTGAAGCTCCTAGCATTGCTGTCATTTCTGGTGTAGCATCTTGATCTACTGATAAAACAGTATTGACACTTTGCACTTCATTTCTAAATCCATCAGCAAATAATGGACGAATTGGACGGTCAATCATTCTGGCCGTTAGTGTCCCATGTTCGCTAGGACGTCCCTCACGTTTTAAAAATCCTCCTGGAATTTTTCCAACTGAATATAATTTTTCTTCATATGTAACTGTTAACGGAAAAAAATCTACATCTTTAGGTTCTTTTCCCGCAACTACTGTCGATAAAATAACTGTATCATTATATCTTACTAATACAGCTCCATTAGCTTGTTTAGCTAATTCTCCCACTTCCACACTTAGATTTCTACCATAGAAATCCATACTAAACACTTGTTTATTCATTTTTTCACCTCATCTATTATCTTAGCCATTATAACATATAAATTTACTTTTCAAAACAATTTATTACCTTAACTACTGCAAAAGCGATTAAAAAGATGTTATAATATATATCAGAGGTGAGTTTATGAATGAAAATGAATTAAAAAGTTTAGAAGTATACAATGAAAAGTTTAAGGAGGATCCTACTTCTTTTAATGATTTCCAGGCCAACGATTATATTAAACTGCTTAAAAAAAGTGATAATAACGAAGATGCTATCGAAGTCGGTAAAACTTTCATGTCCCAATGTCCTAACCTAAAAGGATATCTAAATCAATATGGTTATGCTTTATATAACAAGTATATTAATATTGATGATGCTAAAATTCAAGAAAATGAAAATTTATTTTTCAGTGTTTTAGATGATATTTTAGCAGTATGTAAACAAGAACGCTATTCCCCTATGGAACCAGCAGTTAACCGGGCAATTAAATATTTGCAACGTGTTAAACCAAATGATCCTAATAAATTAATTGAAGTCCTTAATTTATTAGATCCAAATTTATTAGATGATACTCCATTTACTAATCCTGAAGGTAAAGAGTTTGAATCAAAAAAAGAACGTTATTACCGTTTGAAAGTAAAAGCTTTATATGAAGCAAAACGTTCTAAAGAATGTGTAGAAACTGCCAATATTGCTTTAACATTACCAATTAAATGGCATTTCAATACATTACAATGGATCAATTATCAAAGAGCTTGTTCTTTAGTAGAACTTGAACGATATGATGAAGCGAAAAAGATTTTCTTGCAATTACATAATCATATCCGTAGCATTGATTTCTATGAAGTTATTTATAAAACTTTATCTAAAACTGGTAATATCAAAGAAGCTAATGCGTATTTACTTTATGAATTCTTTGAAAACGGTTATTCAATCGATCATCTAGGAATCTATCAACGTTTATTAGAAGCAACTTTACGAACTGAAGATCCAATGCTGATTGAAATTGTCGATATTTTCTTAACAAAACTTTGTCAGGAAAATAATCGTGACTATACTCCTCAAGGTGACTATGGTGATAAATACAATGATCAAACATCAGAATATTTATACGATGAAGTCTATGAAAAAGTAATGAATAATCTTGATAAATATGTCGAAAGAGTTGAAGGAACTGTTGTTCATTATAATAAGGATAGAGGTATTGGTACTATCTCTCGTTATGACAATGACGGTATTTTCTTTAGACAAGCTGACTATGTTTATGATGAAGATGTTCAAAGACGTGATAAAGTTGAATACACACCACTAGAAACATTTGATCGTAAGAAAAATGTTGTTACTAGTAAAGCAATCCTAATTATCACTACTGAAGAATATATTAATTTTGGATATTAAAAAACTAGATATTAAAAGAAGCTATTGGTTTTTACCGATAGCTTCTTTTATTTAGATTTTTCTCGATTATTGAGATATTCCTGCATTGCTTTGATGCTTTCATTAGAAATAACATGTTCAATTAAACAAGCATCCTTATCAGCAATTTCTTCATCAATATTTAATACTTCAATAAAAAGTTTTTTGATTGTTTGATGTTTATTGCAAATAAACTCAGCCAGTTCTAATCCCTTGGGTGTTAATTTTATATCCGCATATTTTTCATAATCAACATACCCATCTTTAGATAAAACAACAACCGCATTATTGACACTTGGTTTTGATACTCCTAATCTTTTAGCAATATCACTCACACGAGCTTTTTTCCCGTCTAATGAAAGTTCATAAATTAGTTCTAAATAATTTTGCATAGCAATTGTCATTTCTTCCATTCTAATAACCACTCCTATTTACAAAATATTAACAAAGCCTATCTAAATAATAACACAACTCCTTATTTTTCTCAATAATTCGCCTAGAGGCAGTTTGATATTTGACATATAAATATAATTGAGGTGAAATAATGAATTATCTTCTATCATTGAGTCCAATAATGATTGTTTTTATGGTCGCTACTTTTAACTGGTTAATGACATTTTTAGGCAGTTCTTTAGTATATTTTGTTAAAAGTACTAATAAAAAATTAGTTTGCATGGCTTTAGGCAGCTCGGCTGGCATCATGATTGCCGCTTCATTTTTTTCACTGCTTTTACCAGCCAAAGAACAATTAGAAACAAGCGGCAAGCTTTCCTTGATCATGATTCCTCTAGGTTTTATTTGTGGAGCTTTTTTATTAATGATCATTGATCGATTACTTCCCCATGAACATTTAATGACGCACCAGCAAGAAGGATTGCATCCAAAACGGTATTCAAAAAATAAGTTGCTATTACTGGCGATGACATTGCACAATATTCCTGAAGGGTTAGCTGTCGGAGTTGCTTTTGCCAGTGCTACTAATGGTAATTATTTAACAGCCTTAACTTTAGCGATTGGGATTGGAATTCAAAACTTTCCTGAAGGAACGGCTATTTCTTTACCGATGTTTCAAAATGGTAAAAGTCGTTTTCAAGCGATGATGTACGGCCAGTTTTCAGCTTTAGTTGAAATTCCTGCAGCTTTATGTGGTTTTATTTTTGCCAGTTTAGCTAATAATATGCTTCCTTTTATTTTATGTTTTGCTGCCGGTGCAATGTTTTTTGTCTGTATTGAAGAGTTAATTCCTGAAGCTAATGCGACCGAAGGGATTGATTTAGGGACAATTAGTTTTATGATTGGTTTTGTTATTATGATGAGTTTAGATATTTTGTTATCTTAGATAGCTAATTAATAAAAATTTTTTCATATTGACAAAAACCTTTCAATATCGTATGATTTCTTTAACAATTTATTAAACAAAGACGATGAAGTGAACTAGTAAATATGGCTTAGATATCAGAGATATTGTGGTTGGTGCAAACAATACGTTAAGCTGTATCGAATTCATCATGGAGTCGGATTACTGATATGTAGGTAATCCCCGGTAGCTGGCCGTTATCACATGCAAGTCTAAAGACTTAATGAGGCTGTTAATGTGAATTAATAGCAAATTGGGGTGGTACCGCGGCTCTGTCGTCCTCTGATGAGGACTTTTTTTGTTTAAAAAATTGAAAGAAACGGAGGGAATGTTTTATGAAAAAATTATTAAGTGGTTTGTTGGCACTTGCTATGTGTGCTGGGCTTACTGGCTGTGGCACTGGAAGTAGTGATAGCAGCAGTGGTGAAGTTAAAGATCTTGCTGATGTTAAAATTGGAGTTATCCAATTAATGCAACACGATGCCTTAGATGCTTCTTATGAAGGCTTCAAAGATGTTTTAGTTGAAGCTGGTGTTGATGAAGATAACATTGATTACCAAGTTGCTGGTGATGCTTCAAACTGTGCAACGATTGCTGATAAATTAGTTAATGATGGCAATGATTTAATTTATGCAATCGCTACTCCAGCTTTACAATCAGCTGCAGCAGCTACTACAACAATTCCAATTGTTGGATGTGCTATTACTGATTATGAAAGTACTGATTTAGTTCAAAGTAATGATGAACCAGGTGGTAATGTTACTGGAGCCAGTGATTTAACACCTATCGATGATCAATTTGATTTATTAACTGAATTATTACCTGATGCCAAAAAAGTAGCTATCATGTATTGTGGTAGTGAAGACAATTCAATCTTCCAAGGTCAAATTGCTCAAGAAGCGGCTGAAGATCATGGATTAGAATATGAAGTCTATACTGTTACTGATTCTAACGATATTCAATCTGTGGCTAGTCAAATTGTCAGTGATGGAAATGATGTAGTCTATATCCCAACTGATAATTTATTAGCTACCTATATGTCTAGTGTTGAAGCAGTTACTTCTCCAGCCAAAATTCCTTGTATTGTTGGTGAAGAAGGTATGGTTAATAATGGTGGTTTTGCTACTTATGGTATTAACTATGAAAATTTAGGACGGGAAGCTGGTAAACAGGCACTAGCTATTTTAAAAGGTGAAAAAACAGCTGCTAATACTCCAATCGTTCAATTAGCTGCTGAAGATTGCACAATGGTTATTAACTTAAAAGTTGCTCAAAGCTGTGGTATCACGGTTAATAAAGATGACTATCCTGATGCAACTTTTATTGAAGAATAGGAGTTAAAAAATGGGTTTATTTTATACATTTTTAGGTGCTGTTGATTTAGGCTTGATTTGGGGATTTCTAGCATTAGGAGTTTATATTACCTTTAGATTACTAGATATTGCCGATTTAACAGTTGATGGTAGTTTTACTACCGGTGGTGCCGTTTGTGCTATTTGTGTATTAAACGGAATTCATCCCCTATTAGCGCTATTGATTTCTATTTTGGCTGGTTTTGCAGCCGGAGCAATTACTGGTATCTTGCATACCAAATGTAAAATACCGGCGATCTTAGCTGGAATCTTGACTCAAATTGGTCTATATTCAATCAACTTAAGAATTATGGGTGGTCGTGCCAATTTACCATTGACTACGGCAAATACCTTATTTAATAATTTATCAGTCAGTTTAGATATCAGTAGATATTATATTGCTTTAATTATTGCTTTAATTATCGTCATTATCTTTATCGCTATATTATACTGGTTTTTTGGAACTGAACTAGGTTCTGCTATTCGAGCTACTGGAAACAATGAACAAATGGCTCGCTCACTTGGAATTAACACTGATACGATGAAATTACTAGGTCTAACGATCAGCAATGGTTTAGTAGGATTATCTGGAGCATTGAATGCTCTTTATGGTCAAGCTACTGATGTTAGAGTAGGAACTGGGGCAATCGTTATTGCTTTAGCATCAATCGTTATTGGGGAAGTAGTTATTTCAAGTAAAAAAGGAAATTTTGCTTTAACTTTAACATCAATCGTTATTGGTTCTATTATTTATCGAATCGTCGTTGCCGTTGTTTTACAAATGGGATTAAATACCGATGATTTGAAATTATTAACTGCTATTTTAGTTGGTATTGCTTTAACTATTCCAATTATGTTGAATAAACGAAAACAAGTTTCAATGTATAAAAAATTAACCGGAAAGGAAAATGATCAACATGCTAAAACTATCTAACGTATGTAAAACATTTAACCTTGGCACAGTTAACGAAAAAAAAGTTTTACACAATATCAACTTAGAACTAAAAGAAGGCGATTTCGTTACAATTATTGGAGGTAATGGAGCGGGAAAATCAACTCTTTTAAATATGATTTCAGGAATCTATCCATTAGATTGTGGAATTATTACTCTAGATGGTGAAGATATTTCTTTGTTACCAGAACATCAACGAGCTAAAAAAATTGGACGCTTATTTCAAGACCCGATGTTGGGTACGGCTGGAAATATGCAAATTATTGAAAATCTGGCATTAGCAAAGCGTCGTGGTAAAAAACGTGGTTTAAGCTGGGGAGTCAGTAAAGAAGAGAAAAAAACTTATTATGAATTAGTTAAATCATTAAATTTAGGTCTAGAAGATCGTCTGACAACAAAAATGGGCTTATTATCAGGGGGACAACGCCAGGCAATCACTTTATTGATGGCAACTTTACAAAAACCAAAATTATTACTACTTGATGAACATACTGCAGCACTTGATCCAGCTACTTCAGCCAAAGTCTTAAATCTGACTAATAAAATTGTAACTGAGCAAAACTTAACTGCGATGATGGTAACTCATAATATGAAAGATGCAATTAATGTTGGTAATCGCTTGATCATGATGTATAATGGTCAAATAATTTATGATGTTAGCGGTGACGAAAAGAAAAAACTTACTGTTGAAGACTTGTTGAAAAAATTTGAACAAGCCAGCGGTGAAGAATTTGCCAATGACCGGATGTTATTAGGATAGAACTGTAGCAACAGTTCTATTTTTTTATTACAAATAGCTTACCCTTTTCGGGAATGCAACAAAACACATCTTCTATATGTTTTATTCCTTGTTTTTGTAATTCTTTTTTTAACCAGTTTAAATCACGATTAAGCAGTTTTAAATTATCATAATCGACCACCCCATCACAAATAATCGCTTCTGGCAGCTCAACATCACACTGATCTTTTTGAACTACTGATAGTGAGCCATTAGTTTCTAATAAGGCAAATTCGACTTTAGAAATACTATCAACATTATTAACTCGTAAATGATGCGTTAAATCACTTAAAGTATAACGTTGCTGACGCATCTTTTCTTGATTTAATTTTCCCTTAAAAATAATATAGGTTGGTTTCCCTTCAAACAAATCACGTAACTTATTAGATTTCATCGTTATAATAGAAACAATTCGATCAACCACAATTAAAGTAACTGTGGCCACCACCCCGTGAAAAAAAGTAAAGTCTTCTTGATCCAATGAATTAATCATGATTTCCGCAATGATTAAAAACACCACAAAATCAAAAACATTTAACTGACTAAACTCCTTTTTACCAAAGAAACGTAATAAAACCGTTAAATATACATAAATTCCCAAACTGATTAAAATCACTTCTAATATACTCATATTTTATCAATCCTTCAATATAATATAATAAGTCAACAAAAGGAGGAAAATATGAAATCATATTTAAAAATATATATGAAATTCATTTTATTTATTTTAATTAGCTTCATCCTTATCTCTTTTATTATTGCTGGTATTCTTAGTTTTATACCGGTACCAAATATCATTTATCATTTCATCGTTAATCTTCTAGCTGGAATAATCATGATTATCTGGGGATTTATGATTGTTAAAACATTTAAACAAAAAGCATTATGGCATAGTTTATTATGTGCTTTAATCTTTGCTTTGATTGCTTTATTATTGAATATTGATAACATTAATCTAATTAATATCTTGTCTCGCCCTTTTATCTTAATTGCAACTGTACTGATTTTATCATTTTATCGTCGTAAATTAGAGACAAAATAAAAAAGTCGACTCATCGACTTTTTATTAGTTTTTAAATTCAATATTAAGAATTTTTACATCATATGGTTCTGCAACCCCTACAGTTACGATCTCATTGATACCATGTCCTAAGACAGCTTTGGCTAATGGTGATTCATTAGAGATTTTTCCATTTAATGGGTCAGTTTCAGTATAACCAACGATTTTATAACTTTCTGGTTCAGCATCTTTTTCAGATAAATCTAAAATTGTAACAGTAGTTCCTGGTTTAACTATTTGTAAATCCATCTGATCTTCAGAAATGATTTCAGCATGCTGTAACATGTAATCAATTTCTTTGATACGAGCTTCCAAATGAGCTTGTCTTTCTCTGGCTGCATCATAATCAGCGTTTTCAGACAAGTCCCCTTGTGATCTTGCTAATTGTAATTCTTCAATAACTTTTGGTCTTTCAACGTTGATCAAGTTATTTTTTTCTTGTTCTAATTTTTCAACACCGCTTTGGGTCAACAAAACTTTTTCGTGTTCCATATTTTTTCACCTCGCAAGCAATAATATAGCATAAATACAATCAAATATCTAGTCCCATTAGCTGATGATAGAAGAAATTTTAGTTATCAATAAGTCAATAGCCACTTCATTACTGCCACCTTCAGGTATAATTATGTGTGCATATTTTTTGGACGGTTCGACAAACTGTTCATGCATTGGTCTAACTGTTGACAAATATTGGTGACAGATAGATTCAAGACTACGACCTCTTTCTTGCATATCACGTTTTAGCCGTCTTATAAAGCGAATATCCGCATCAGTATCGACATAAACTAAGATATCGCAACGTTCACGAATACGGCTGTCATATAATACAAATAATCCTTCAATTATAAAAACATCACGGGGATTAATTATTTCTACTTCTTCAATCCGATTATGAATAGTAAAATCATAAATAGGTTTTTTTATTGTTTGGTTGTTTTTTAACATATCTAACTGTTCAACTAGTAAATCCATATCAAAAGCTAAAGGATGATCATAATTAGTCTGTTTTCGTTTTTCCATTGATAAATGTGATTGATCTTTATAATAATCATCTAAACGAATAATTTTAGTAGAATGACTTGATTTAAAATATTCATATAATTTATTAGCAATCGAACTTTTACCAGAAGCACTTCCTCCGGCAATCGCTATGATAATAGGTTTTTTCATTAAATCACCTTTCTTCCCATATCATCTATCTCTAATTTAACTGAAACAGGAAGCTTTAATATTTCCATTGGATGATTAGCTATTTCAACAGATTCATTATCTTCATTAATAATTTTAGTTACTGGAACAATAATATTTTCATGTTTAGGGCTAAAGAACTCAATTTGATCACCGACTTTAAAATAATTACGTTGTTCAATAATGACCATCTGATTTTCTTGATCATAACCAATAACTCGAGCACAAAATTCTTGAGTTGGATGTTCATCACGCTGATTATATATTTGCTTACTATTATCAGCCTGATCATCAAAAAAGCCGGTACATAAAGCCCGATTGGCAGCTTTTAGTAATTCTTGGTAGTACCGATCAGATAATTTAAAATTATCTGGATCTTGACAATAATCATCAATCAATTTACGATACGTTGAAACTACGGTTGCAATATAATGTAACGATTTCATTCTCCCTTCAATTTTAAATGAATTAACTCCTAATTCAATTAATTCCGGGATATGATTAATTAAAGCCAAGTCTTTACTAGACATACTAAAAGGAATAATGCCATTGCTATTGATCTTTTGATCATCTTGATAAATATCATAATACCAGCGACATGATTGAGAACAGCCACCACGATTAGCATCTCTTCGTGAAAAATAATTTGAAAGCATGCATCTTCCTGAATAATGAATACACATTGCGCCATGAATAAAATATTCAATATCTAAGTCAGTTTGCTCTAAAATATGTTTTAAATCGGCCACACAAACTTCACGACCTAAAACGACCCGATCCATTTTTAAACTTTCAAAAAATTTAATTGCTTTACTGTTTAATACTGATAATTGCGTCGAAACATGAACTTCTAATTTTAAATTTAGTTTTTTAGCCACTGACATAATATAAGGATCAGCAACTATGATTGCATGAACACCAGCATCATCTAAAGCCTGTAAATATTGTTCAATTCCTTGTAAATTATCTTGATGTAAGATAATATTACATGTTACATGGATTTTAGCACCGTATTGATTGGCAAAAGCAACGGCTTCTTTAATATCCTCCAAGCTAAAATTAGAAGCACTAGAACGTAAAGAAAACTCCTTACCACCAACAAAAACAGCATCAGCTCCATAACGAATAGCTACTTTTAATTTTTCTAAGTTACCAGCTGGAGCTAATAATTCTGGTTTTTTGATGATTACTCTTTTACCATCAATTATTTTACTTACCTTTCTCATTTTCTTCTCGCTTTCTAACATCATCAATTTTATAAACCGTATTATCAAACATAAAACTATGATGATAATTGATATCTGGTGTTAATTGTTTTAATTGGGGCATTAATTCTTTAGAAACTTTACCATATTGATTGTTATTACAACTATCAATAGCATCCTGATAAAAATTAACGATTTCAACTAACTTCAAATCATCAACAAATAACGATTCAATATATAAATAATCAAATGGTTCCATACTGCTTAAGATATCTAAACAACATAATTGTGATTTAGATAAAATATGACAGCCAAACTGATCTTCATAAATATGACACAACTCATCAACCCCATTAGCTTGAATGGTGATATTATCATCAATCGTAACAGTTAGTGGATGATTTATTTCATTAAAATAATTAGTTAATAATTTTCGTTTAGAATAAGCCATATATTCAACACCATGGACTTGGACCATAGTCTTTAAAGCTACATTTTGAGCAATTTCCTGTTTTTGGGCTAAAGGAATTTCCCGAGCTAAAAAAGCTCCATTAATTCCTTGTTGCCCTAAATAATTCAAGGTTGCCTGATTAGTATTTAATGTATCGGGCTGATAAATTAATTCAAATTGATAATTTTCTTCCCGACAGATTTGTAAAATAGCAAAATCCTGAAATAAAATACCATCTACTTTTAAAGCAGCCAATTGTTTTAAATGCTCACTTAGAGCATCTAAATTTTTTTCTTCAATTAAAGCATTGACTAAAACCCAAAGTTTACTAGTACCTATTTTATTTTTTAATTCTTTAATTTCCTGATAATCAAGACTTAAAGCCTGACGACATGAAAAATATTTTGTACCAACGACAAAATATTTAACTCCAATACTTAAATAATCATAGATAAATTTATCACTATTTAACGCTAAAACTATTTCCATTACATCACCTTTTTCTAATAACACAGATACCATCACCAATATGATGATATGTCACTTCATATTCCTCATTATTTAAAATCCACTCTTTAAATCGTTTGATTTTCTTAACTAATTGTCGAGTATTTCGATTTTTAATTTTATCAATTTCAAAAACCATCCCATGAAAATCCAAGTTATCAACGACACAAATACCATCATCTTTAACTAATGGCATATATTTTTCAAAAAACTTTTGATATTGGGCTTTTGCCGCGTCGATAAATAAACAATCGAATTCTTTTAAGACCAATTGATCATTATCAAATGTTAAAGCATTATCATGATGAATAATAATTTTTTCATTCATTGAATATTTATTAATATTTTTTACAGCCTCTTGATAACGGTCTTGATCCAATTCGATTGTTTCAACTATAAAATCATCAATATTTATCGCCATCATCAAAGCCGAATAACCAATCGCACTACCAATTTCTAGACAACTATGAAAATCATGCGTTTTAAAAAGATCAATCATGTAGCTTAAGCCTTCTTTTTGCATGATTGGAATATTTTGTTTTATTGCTTCTTTTTCTAATTCTAATAATTCTTTCATTTTAATACCATCTATTTTCATTTACTATTTGTTGATGTTGTTCATATGTTTGGGAATAAATAACCGTTCCATCTTGTAAGGCAAAGAAAAATAAAGCACCGGTATTTTGATAGTTTAAACATGATGAAATAATTTCAGTGGAAACACAGCTAATCGGCCCTACTGGTAAACCATCATAACGATATGTATTATATTTCGAATCCACATCAAGATCTTTATATGTAACCGCAACGGTACGCACCTGATTAGCGTAATTAACAGTCACATCGCTTTGTAAACGCATATTGTTGGCCATTCGATTAATAAAGACACCAGCAATTTTTTCTTGATCGTCTTGATTTCCTGACGATTCACATTGAACAACTGATGCAAACGATAAAAATTGATGAACAGTCACTGGATTACCATTAATAGTAAATGCTGTTATTTGATCACGATATTCTGATAAATTTTGATCCATTTGATCTAACATCATTTCGGTAACATCTTCAATTGTAGTTGTCGAAGCGGTAATAATATAAGTTTCTGGTGCCAGATAGCCTTCTAATGGAAACATGATATCAGTACTTAAAATACTTTGATCTAAAAACCAGTATTTTTCAATTAAAGTATTTAAATATGAAACATCAGTCCATTTAGCAAGTACTTCGCTACTATCAATTTCTAAAGCTGCAGCTACTTTATCAGCACATTCCGTAATTCGATCACCTTCAATAATTGTTACCCTTGCTGTTGAAATATAATCCTTATCTCCTTCTAAGATCGTACAAATGGTTTTTAAATCCATATTTTTATTTAAAACATATGTATTGGCAATAAAATCATATTTATTTAATTTTAAATAAATATTAGCAACCGTTTTATTTTTGATTAATCCTGCTTCATCAAGCTGATTTAAAACAGTACTTGTTGACCCGGAAATATTAACAATAACCTCTTCATCTTTCGAAGAAACAGCTCCCTGACCATTAAAATAATAACCGACCAGCAAAACTACAATAATAACAACAGTTACGATAGTTCCAATGATAATTTTGTGCTTTTTTTTCATAAACGCCTCCATTTTTTACCATTATATGATATTTTTATAACTGTTTCAACTTTATTTACTTATTTGTAGTTTGTAAAAAAATAGAGATGTCATAACATCTCTATCTTAATTTTTAGAAAATAGTTTCAAATTTGGTAATACAAACTGGCTCATTGACTAAATAACTGTATTTTGTTTCAAATAGCATTCCTTTTTTCTCAGTGCGATATTCATAACTTTCAACAACACCACCTTTTTGACAAACAACGACGATCCATTGATCTCTAAAGATTTTTAAATCCCGAGGATTTGGTGAAGTATCCGCAAAATCACGATAAATTAATTTACCAGTTTCTGGATCAATATCAAATAAAACTAAACTGTCATGTCCACAATTAGTTACAAATAGCCGTTCTTGACTATCATTAAAAATCATTTGACTAGCAGTATTGACAAAATCTTCACCATCTTCTTTTGGATAAGTATCAATCGTTTGAATTAACTCAAATTCCATATCATGATATTGATAGACATTAATCGTACTAGATAATTCATTTAAAACGTAAGCAATATTTCCTGCTTGATTAAACATAATTTTGTTTGGCCCAGATCCTGGTTCTAAATTCAAAGTATGAACATTATCTAAAATTATTTCTTTATCAACCATTTCAAAGAATAAAATCTTATCTAATCCTAAATCGGCTACAACAAGACGATTTTTTTCAGGATTAAAATCTACATAACAAGGATGTGGCTGTGATTGTCTTTTGGGATCAACACTATGCCCTTGTAACTTATAGTTAAAAAATGATTCAACTAGTTTTTTCTTTTTAATTCTAGCAACCGTTATTTCACCATTATAATAATCACAAGCAAAAACCTTATCAGCTACTTCATCATCACCATTTGTACAAGCATGAACATATGTTTTTCCCATGTCACTAATATGTGAAGATAAAGCTAATAAATCTGATGTTGCCGCATAGGAACAGATACCACCATCACCTCTAGTTCCTGAGCGATTTTTATATGTAATGCAGACAAAACGTCCATAATTAAAACTGTAAATTGGATCTGAAGGAGTTGAAAAATGTTTTTTAAATAAAATTTCCCCATTTTCAACATCTACCTGAAAAGTATAAATACCTCTTGTTTGATCATTACCATATGAATTAACAAAAAATGATTCAGTTATTCTTTTCTTTCCAAACAAACCAAATAAAGCCATTAATAAATACCACCTTTTCTTATTCAAAACATAAAAAAGCTAATTTCTTAGCTCTTTTTTAATTATTTTCATTATCATGGCAACAACCATGTCCTTTTCCTTCATGACAACATTGATGACTTTCATCTTCATGTTTACATTCATGATTTTTTTGACAACATTGTCCATTACCAGAACACTCATGGTCTTGTTCACCCATAAAACTTTGAAATACTTCTTCAACTAATTCCCATTCATCTGGGCTTTCAATTGGAAAAAGCTGTCCATTTTCATCGTAAGATGACGCAAAAACATTTGGCTGTTCTTCAGTTGCGTCATAATATAAAACATATTGTTTGTTTAATTCATCATTATTAAAAGTAAACAAAACATCAAATTCTTTTGTATTTCCTTGATCATCAATTACTTGAATTTTATTTGCTTCCATTAAGATTCCTTTCTATTTACTATCAAGATACCCTTGTAAGATAGCTACTGCTGCCATCTTATCAATAACTTTTTTTCGTTTTTTTCTAGATACATCCGCGAAAATCAATTGATTTTCAGCTGCTTTAGTAGTTAACCGTTCGTCAACTAAAACCACATTAATGCCAGGTACTTCCTGCTCCAGCATTTCTTTAAATTTGATTGATATTTGAGCCCTGATTCCTAAATCACCATTCATATGTTTAGGAAGCCCTAAAACAACCGTTTCAATTTCATTTTCAGTAATAATTTTCGCAACGTACTTACAAGCGGCCTGATAATCATCTTCTTCAAAACGATATGTTTCAACACCATGAGCAATCATACCTAAAAGATCGCTCATGGCAATTCCACAGGTTTTAGAACCTAAATCCAAACCTAAAATTCTCTTCATTCTATTTCTCCAAATATGATTTAACTAATTCCTCAATTATTTCATCACGCTCAATTTGCTGGATAATATTTCGCGCATTTTTATGACTAGAAATATATGCAGGATCATTTGAAATTAAGTAACCAGCTATTTGATGCACTGCATTATAGCCTCTTTCATTTAATGCTTCAATTACTGTCTTTAGATTTTGACGAATCATTTCCCGTCGCATATCTTCAGAACTGAATACTTTTGTCTTTGTTAAGTCTTGCATATTAATTGATCCCCCTTTAAGGCTAAGCCTATATATCTATTCTACACCAATTACTAATAAATTAAAAGAAATTTTTAAGTTCTGACTTAATCAGATCAACTTTATCATTAATTGGACAACCACCTTGCGCAAAATCTGGTTTACCACCACCGCGGCCATCAACTACAGCATTGATCTTTTTAACAATATCACCGGCTTTATAACCATTGGCAACATAATTTTTAGTTACTCCGACAAAATATGAACATTTACCTTCATATTTAGATACTAAAATGACAATTCCTTCATCTAATTTATCTCTAAAATCAAAAGTTAATTGTTTAGCTTTAGCACTTTCAAGTTCTTCTTCAACTAATAATACTTTTACCCCATTGATATCTTGAACATCATTAACCTTACTTGCTGCATTTAAGGCATTTAATTTACTATTTAAAGTATCAATTTCTTTTTTAGCAGCTGTTAAATCATCACTTAAAACAATTACTTTATTAACAACTTCTTTACGGTTCTTTAATTTTAACACATCAGCAATTTGATCAACCACATCTTTTTCGTGAATTAATGATTGATAAGCAATTTTACCAGTGACTGCTTCAATTCGCCGAACACCACTTCCAATACTTTCTTCACTTTCGATTTTAAACAATCCAATTTGACTACTATTAGAAACATGGCAACCACCACAAAGTTCTTTAGAAAAATCACCAATTGATACTACACGAACTACATCACCATATTTTTCATCAAATAATGCCATAGCTCCAGTTTCCAATGCTTTTTCTTTACTCATATGTTCGATTGTAACATTATTTCCAGCAAAAATTTGATCATTAACAACTTTTTCAATTTCTTTAAGCTGATCATTAGTTATTTTTTCAAAATGAGTAAAGTCAAATCTTAATCTTTGATCATCAACATAAGAACCAGCTTGATTAATATGACTTCCTAAAACTTGTTTTAACGCTGCCTGTAGTAAATGAGTAGCACTATGGTTGGCAATAATTTTATGTCGTTTTTCTTTATCAATGTCTAAAGTTAAAATATCACCTACTCGAATTGTTCCTTTTTCTACGGTTACATAATGTAAATGCTGTTGATTTGGCGCTTTTAACACATTTTTAACTCTTGCAAAGCAATTATCATTATAAATCACTCCAGTATCGGCACATTGACCACCCATTTCGGCATAGAAAGTAGTTGTATCAAAAACAATTTCACCATAATCATCGATTGCATCGACTTTAACCCCATCTTTAAATAATCCCATAACTACACTATTGATATTTTCTGGATTATATTCGAAAACTGATGGTAAATCAAAGGCCATTAAATCTGGTTTTTGACTGCTCATACTTTCACTATCTTCACGAGCTCCCCGTGATCTTTCTTGTTGCAATTTTAGCTCTTGTTTAAATCCTTCTTCATCCACTTTAAGATTTGATTCTTCAGCAATTTCCAAAGTTAATTCAAATGGAAAACCATATGTATCATATAGTTTAAAAGCATCTTTACCACTAATCATACCAGTAGTGTTTTTAGTAATCATCGTATTTAACAATTTTTCACCATTTGACAACGTTTTATGGAAAGCTTCTTCTTCTTTACGAACTAAATCACTAATATAAGAAACTTTTTCTGGTAAATAATCATAAAAGTCTTTCATGATATCACTGACAGTTTTTACCAAGTTATACATAAATGGTTTTTCAATTCCAATTTGTTTTCCATACCGAACAGCTCGTCTTAAAATTCTTCTTAAAACATAACCACGTCCAGCATTATCAAACAAAGCCCCATCAGCTAATGCAAAGGTAACGGTTCTAATGTGGTCGGCAATAACCCGATAAGCCATCTTGTTTTCTTGATAGCTAACTGTAGCCATCTTTTCAACTTGATGAATGATTGGTAAAAAGAAATCAGTATCAAAGTTAGTTTCACCATCTTGGAAAATACTAGTAATTCTTTCTAGTCCCATACCAGTATCAATATTTTTTTGTGGTAATTCTTTATATTCTTCTCTTGATAATCCTTCTTGTGAATTATATTGAGAGAAAACTAGATTCCAAATTTCAACATAACGATCATTTTCCATTTCTTCAAAAAACAATTTAGTACCTAATCCTTCAGGATCATATTTTTCGCCACGATCATAGAAAATTTCAGAGTCTGGTCCACATGGTCCTTCACCAATTTCCCAGAAATTTTCTGGGGTCTTCAAGATATGATCTTTAGCAACACCAATTTCATTTACCCAAATATCATAGGCTTCATCATCATGATCATGAACCGTTATATATAATTTTTCTGGTTCAAAGGCAAACCATTTTTCATCTGTCAATAATTCCCAGGCAAATTCGATTGCTTCTTTTTTGAAATAATCACCAATTGAAAAGTTTCCTAACATTTCAAAGAAAGTATGGTGTCTAGCTGTTTTTCCAACATTTTCAATATCATTAGTTCTGATAGATTTTTGCGCATTTGTAATACGAGGATTTTCTGGTTTGATCGTTCCATCAAAATATTTTTTTATTGCTGCAACCCCAGCATTGATCCATAATAAAGTTGGATCATCATTAGGAATCAATGAATGACTTGGTTCCACTTTGTGCCCTTTACTTTCAAAAAAATCTAAGAACATTTGTCTTACTTCATTTCCAGTTAATTGTTTCATCTTTTTCTCCTTTACTTAAACAATATAAAAAGTCGTTCCCATCTAGGAACGACTTTAATCGCGATACCATCCTAGTTCATGAAAAAATTCATGCCCTTAATTAGCTGATAACGTAGCTTACACGGTAAATTTTAGTTTACTCTCCAAAGTAGCTTTCCTATAAGTTATTAAGTATTTTCACCAGCCATACTCTCTCTTAAAATAATCGATATAGTACTCTTCTTTTTCAGCGATTTACCAAATTATAAACTATCTCTATTTATTTTTCAAGCCTATAAATTTACATCTTTTCTTTAAGACTATATATCATATCTTCAACACAATCACATTCACTAAGTAATATCATCATTGATGCTACCGACAATCCCAGTAACAACTTATTTCTAGTCATCATAAAACTCACCTCAATTTAGTTTTACCATTATTCAAGAAAATCATACACACTTAATGTTTCCTGATTTTCAAATCTGGCAACTAAACTGGTTTTACGTCGTAAATCCTGAGAATTACTTAAACCATACATAAATGCTTTTTCATTGCCTAAAATAAAGAGAGCTTGTTTACAGCGCGTAATCGCTGTATATAATAAATTTCTTCTTAGCATGACATAATAGTCATTCAAAACTGCCATGATTACAATTTTAAATTCATTACCTTGAGCTTTATGAATCGACATACAATAAGCATGAGTAATCGTATTAAAATCATTACTAGTATATTCAACGATATTACCATCAAAATCCACTACTAATGTATCTTGAAGATATTCAAAATTATCTTTTAAACAAATCTCAATTAAAGTCCCAATATCACCATTAAAAACTTCATCATCAGGCCGATTTTTTAATTGCAAAATTTTATCACCAATTCGATATTCTTTGCTTCCAATTCGATAAACTTCACTAGTATCATTTACGGGATTAAATGCATCCTGCAAAGCATCATTTAAAGCATCAATTCCAGCTACTCCTTGATACATTGGCACTAATACTTGAATATCATTACTATCATAGCCTTCATTAAGCGCTTTTTTGACAATTGTTTTTACATTTTTAACGACATCATAGTTTGGACAATTAAAAAAATTAATATCCGAATATTGATTAAAAATATCTAAATTATCCAATTGATTATTGATGATATGATGTGCCAGTTCAATAACACCTGATTCTTTAGCCTGTCTAAAGATCTCATCTAATTCAATTGTTTTGATTCCGGCGGCAATTAAATCATGTAAAACATTGCCAGGAGCAACTGATGGTAATTGATGATAATCACCAATAAATAAAATCTTACGAATTTTACGTCCTGCTAAAAAAATACGATGCAACAATAAACAATCGACCATCGAAAACTCATCAATGACCAATACTTCAATATCCAATGGATTATTTTCATTAACTGCAAAAGTATTACTATGAAGATCCCATTTCAACAAACGATGAATAGTACAGGCTGGAATCCCAGTTAGTTCATTTAAACGCTTAGCTGCCCGACCAGTTGGTGCCACCAGACCAATGCGATCTTCAGGGTACAAAGTTCGATAAATTTGCAATAATGCCTTAACAACTGTTGTTTTACCCGTTCCAGGACCGCCAGTTAAAATCATAACTGAAGATTTCAAAAAATAAAAAAGAGCTTCAATTTGCTTTTTGGCATAAGTAATTCCCTGATTATTTTGATAATTATTTAACAGACGCAATACTTCATCTTCGTCAATAATTTCATCAGGTAAATTAATCCGTTGTTTTAAATACTCAGCGATATTCTTTTCTGCTTCATTCATTTCATAATAGTAATAACGTTCTTGTTCTAATACAACTAACCCGTCATCAATCAGTTCATCTAAATATTGTTCAAAAACAATTTCATCAATATTGTAAATAATTTTACTAAACATTTTTTTAATTTCATCTAATAGACAATAAGTACTGCCCGTATTAAAACAATACTGTTTGATACTATAAATTATACCAGCTTTAATGCGATTAGGATTATCAAAGGTTCCTCCGGTTTTTATTGCTAATTCATCAGCTGTTTTAAAACCAATTCCATCAATATCCTCAATTAACTGATAAGGATTATTTTGTAAAATATCTAATGTTTTTTCTTGATAATGGGCCTGAATTAATCCTAAATTTTTCAAGCTGATTCCATGTCCCATAAAAAATTGCATAACTTCTTGATCATATTCACTAGTAGTTAAAACATCATAAATAGTATCTCTTTTCTTGACTGTCATGCCTTTAACGATATCTAAACTATGTTTATCATTTTTGATTTTATCAATGCAATCTTCACCTAAAGTATTAACAATATTAGTAGCTAAAGCTTTACCTACACCTTTAAATAAAGGACTAGATAAATATTTGATCAGTTCATCGTTTTCTTTGGCATAAATGACCCGATAACTTTCTAATTTAAATTGTTTTCCATATTTTGGATGAACCACATAATCACCATTAAACTGATATTTATCATAATCATTAAAATTATTCATATAACCGGTCATAGCTATTGGTTTTTCTTCTTGCTCAACCTCAATAACAGCAACAAGATAATTAGAAGATTCGCTATAATAGCGAATCTTCCTAATGTATCCAGTATATTCAATCATTATAAATATTCAATCGGTTTACCATCTTTATAGACAGTTTCAATCGTACCGCCACCTAAGCAAACCTCTCCATCATAAAATACTGCTGCTTGTCCTGGGGTTACTGCTTTTACCGGCTGATCAAATTTTAACATAACAGTTGTTTCATCAATAAATTCCAAAGTAACAGGATTATCTTGCTGACGATATCTAAATTTAGTCATGCAAGATACTGGCTGATCTGGTTTGGTTGATGCTATCCAGTTAACATCAGTGATTAAAGCTCCCGTTGAATAAAGCCACTGTTTTTGATCACCTTGACAAATATATAAAACATTTTGGCTATAATCTTTACCAACTACAAACCAGGCTGCCCCCGGTCCACCAATTCCTAAACCTTTACGTTGACCAATCGTATAATACATGATTCCAGAATGTTCCCCAATTACTTTATTAGTTTCAATATCGACCATCTTACCTGGTTTAGCAGGAATGTAATTTTGTAAAAAGGCTTTAAAATCTCGTTCACCAATAAAACAGATTCCCGTACTATCTTTTTTATCAGCCACCGGTAAATTAAGTTCATGGGCAATTTTACGAACTTCACTTTTATCAATATTACCTAATGGAAATAATGAACTTTGCAATTGTTTTTGATTTAATTGACATAAAAAATAAGTTTGATCTTTATTATGATCTACTCCTTTTAACATCACAGAGTCTTGACCTTCATGATGTTCAACTCTAGCATAATGACCCGTAGCAATATAATCAGCGTTTAAATCCTTAGCATAATCTAAAAAGGCTTTAAATTTGATATGTTTATTGCATAAAATATCGGGATTAGGTGTTCTTCCTTTACGATACTCATCTAAAAAATAAGTAAAAACATGATCCCAGTATTCCTTAATAAAATCAACTCGTTTAATCGGAATATCTAGACACTTAGCTACTGCTTTAGCATCATTATAATCTTTTTCTTGCGGACAGATATCATCATCATTAGTTGGATTTCCTAAAATATCATTATTTAACTGACTATCCCAGTTACGCATAAAAACCCCGATAACATCGTATCCTTGTTTTTTTAATAAATAAGCAGCAACAGCTGAATCAACCCCGCCGCTTAATCCTAATACAACTTTTTTTGACATTTTCGTCACCTCACCCGACTATAATACCATTAATCAACCTAAAAAACCATATAATTTATTATAAAAAAAAGGATCAACGATCCTTTCTTTATCCTAATCTTGACATTGGTAACATTGCTGCTCCAATTGCCCCACAATCTTCTAATTCCGTTTTTAATAGTGGAATATGTCCACGCATACCAACATGAATTTTAGAGTTAAATTGTTCTACTAAATTATCATAAAAATATTCACGCGATTTCATGACTCCACCACCGACTACAAAGCAATGAGGATCTACTGTATGAGCGATATTTGCAAACATAGTAGCTAATTGTGAAACACATTCATCAACAATACTTTTAGCTTTTAAATTACCTTCAGCTGCTAATCTAAACACATCACCAGCATGATTTACTACATCTTCACCTAAAATTTCTTTTCCTTTACGAGTAATAGCAGTACCACTGGCTTCCCCTTCAACAGCTCCAGGATTTAAATTACCAAATTTATAACCATTATTTTTAACAATAATATTTCCAATTTCTCCAGCATGACCACGGCCACCAGAAATCAATTTACCATCAACGATAAATGCCCCACCAATACCTGTAGAAATAGTTACATAATAGCAAGTTGGGTAATTCTTTCCAGCACCTAAAAGCGCTTCTGCCAAACCAGCAACATTTGCATCATTATCAATAAATACTGGCATGTTAAAACGATCAGCTAATTTATCACAAATTGGATAATTTTCAAATCCTGGTAAATTGGTTGCCATGATCATCGTTCCTTTTACAGTATCAACTGGTCCTGGTACCCCAATTCCAATCCCGCTAACTCCTTCTAAGCCACCGCAAACAGAAGTATCTAAACTTTCAATTTGACGAATAATTTTTGCACAAACGTAATCTGGCCCATTTTCTCTTTCTGTATTATCTTTAACTTCACTATATGATGTTCCTTTTTCATCTACTAGTAAAGTTCTTACGTTTGTACCACCTAAGTCAATTCCAATATAATATTTCATTCTTCGTCCTCCTATATACTATAAATAATTATACAATATTAGAAAGTCATTTTAAAGGTATCTAGAATAAAGTTTTTACTATTTTTTCAAACTGTGGTGGCACTTGACAGACTATCTCTTTATCTTGAAGATATTTTAAGACTCCAATCGTTTTTACAAACTTGATCTTATAAGCATGTAATAGTTGATGATTTAAACCAAATTCATTTTTTATCATCCGATTAACTTTAAAATCACCATATTTACGATCCCCAATCACTGGATGATCAATGCTTGATAAATGAACTCTGATTTGATGCATTCTACCAGTTACCAACTTCACTTCTACTAAACTAAAGTCATTCTTGACTTTAAGTGGTTTTACGATTGTTTCCATTGTTAAAGCTCCTGGATAATCTTTTTTGACTAATTTTACTTGAGACTGATCAGGCAGCTTTACCATATAACCTTTTAAATGTCTTTTAGAAGTCAATTTACCACAACAAACAGTTAAATATGTTTTTTCAATGCAATGACGCAATTTGATCATCTCATTTAAATCTTGCAGTGCCACCAATGTTTTACCAAAAATAACGATTCCGCTAGTATTACGATCCAAACGATGAACAGGTCCTGGCATAAAAGTATTTTCCCGACTTAAATCTAATTCATTTTTACTTGCCAGATAACTTAAAACCTGATTTGTTAGCGTATTAACTGATTCATTGGCATCTTCATGGACTAATAAACCAGCTGGTTTATTGACAACTAAGATATGTTTATCTTCGTATAAAACTTTAAAAGTTTTATCAACTTGAAAAATACTTTTTTCTTTCGTCAATTCCTTAAATTTATCATCGTATAAAAAAAGAGAAACCTCATCACCGCTTTTTAAAAGATACTTTTCATTCACCCTGATTCCATTAACTTTAACATCTTTTTTTCGAAACATTTTATAGATAAAACTACTAGGTGCATTGACCAGCAATTTCTTTAAATATTTATCAACTCTTTGATTAGCATCATTTTCACTAATAACTAATTTTTTCAATTTCATCACCAATCCTATTATAGCAAACTCTTACTAAATTACCTAACACTTTATTAATGTAACCCTTTACATTTTAGGAAACAAATGCTATAATTTACTTGTTAAGTGAAGACATTCGCTTTACATACCCCCTATTATCACCCTTACGTGAAATAATAGAAAAAAGTATGCACCCCCGCATACTTTTTTTGTTATAATCTAGATGAGGTGGTTTAGATGGAAAAGAAATTAACTAGCGAATTAATATATCAAGGCAAAATAATTAATGTTTATCGTGATAAAGTTGAATGCGAAAACGGGAATATTGCTACTAGAGAAGTAGTTCGTCATCACGGTGGCGTTGGAGTTTTAGCTATTGTTGATAATAAGATTCTATTAGTCAAACAATATCGTTATCCTAATGCAACAGACACTTTAGAAATTCCCGCTGGTAAATTAGAACCAAATGAAGATACCGGTATCTGTGCTTTACGCGAATTAGAAGAAGAAACTGGATATAGTGCTAAAGGAATTGATTTGATTGCTAAATTCTTACCAACTCCTGGTTACAGTGATGAATGGCTATATGTTTATGAAGCTAAGGATGTTTTCAAAGTAGAAAATCCTCGTGACTGCGACGAAGATGAGGTTATCGAATTAATCAGACTAGATATTGACGAAGCTTATCAAATGGTCGTAAATGGACAAATTTTTGATTCAAAAACGATGATTGCTATCATGCACGCCTATATCAATCAACATATAAAATAATTTTACTTAATAAACAAGTAAAAAGAGATTTCATCAGAGCTAATTAAATAGCCATTTTGAAATCTCTTTTTTATTTGCTTTATAGCTAATCCAATCCAAATATTTATATAAATAAAAAAATTCTGTAACAACAGAATTAATTAACTAATGGCGGTCTGGACGGGACTCGAACCCGCGACCTCCGCCGTGACAGGGCGGCATTCTAACCAACTGAACTACCAGACCATTATTTAATGGCGGAGACAGAGGGATTTGAACCCTCGCGCCAGTTTCCCGACCTACACCCTTAGCAGGGGCGCCTCTTCAGCCTCTTGAGTATGTCTCCGTCGTCTGCTCGTTTATAATATCATAATTATTTTTTATTTGCAACCACTTTTTTAAACTTTAATTTAAAAAAAATCTTTTATAATTATATTTTAGGTGATTAAATCACTATTTTTTAATCAAAATTTTTTAAAAAAAAATTGATAAAAAAGTAATAATCTTGATTTATCGATTATTACTTTTTTATTCTATTTAAAATTATAAAGCTTTTTAAACCTTTTATATTGTCGTTGCAAATAACGATGTCTAAGTAAGTTATCAGGATATTGTCTGTATATACCAATGATATTAGCTGGATCATTAATTTTAATCTTATTTTTGTTTAAAAGGTCAAAAATGGCGACAAATCATCATTGTTTTCTAATTTTAAATCAATAATTTGATCATTAACTCTAATTTTCAAAGTTGTCCTATAAATATATTCACTAAAAATTCCGACCATTTTAAAAACAGCAACTAAACCAATCGTAATTTCATCAATATCTTGTAATTAAAATAAAACATGATCATGAAAAATATTATCATATTCAATCTTTTGACTATCTACATATAACAAACGACATTTTCTTTCTTCTAATGTTAATTGTTGATCAGATAAAACTAGATAAACGGCCTCCCTAACTTGTTTGCCATTATAAACAACATCACTTTTAATAACTGATGATTCTTGACTATTTTCAACAACCTTATCATCAAAGGAATCATCAAATAATTCTAGCAAGCTATCACTAGTTGTAATATTAATAATTTCATTAAAGAATTCTCTTTGGTTGCTATTATTACGCTCTAAAATCTGTTTGATCATTCCATCTTGAAGATAGATTAACTTTTTGGCATAACTGGCAATCATACTATCGTGGGTTACCAAAACAATCGTCGTCCCCTGCTGATTTAAATCTTTTAACAATGATAAAAGTTCATGTGAATTCTTAGAATCCAGATTACCAGTTGGTTCGTCACAAATTAAAATATCCGGTTCATTGATCAATGCTCTAGCAATAGCGGCCCCGACTCAGTGAACCTAAGATAAAATTTATCACAAGAAAATTTCGCAAAAAATATGTGAATGTTACATTTATTTTCTCACCCCTCCAAATTGCTATGTACATGAAAAAGCAGAGAATTACCCCCATCTTTACATTTCTACCCCCGTCTGTAACAGCTCGATCAGTCCTTCAATGCCTGTTAAATAGAGTATTATCGTAGAAAAGATGAAGCCGTTTCTTCTATTAATAATGTGTATGTATTTTTTCTCTTTTTAGTATTGGGGTACGATAAGAATTGAAAAACGCCCATAGTCTACCATTAATTTAGGCTATGGGCAATAACTCATTTGCGATTGAGATAATCCTTAGCTATAACTTCTTGAATCCACAAAGGAATTAA
>NZ_CALUXO010000055.1 GCF_944324745.1 uncultured Thomasclavelia sp.
TAAACGAGAACATTATACAAGTAATACAACATTAGCTGCATAAAGAAAAATGAAGTTGCCTCTTTGACAACTTCATCAAAAACATTTTTAATTATTTCACCTGTCTACTTGACAGGGGCGGTTCAAAAATTACCAATAGCTTTTTTTCAATATTAACAACTTAAAAATTGCAGTTTTAACATTGATTTATTACCTGTCCATTTTTCTTTTCTAATAAATAGACATGTTCTACATTAGACTGGGTTTCTAAAAAATCACTGACATTACTTGGGGTAATGAGATTACGATCAATAACTGTTGTTGTTTGCGTGATTTCAATATTATTTGCAAGCAAAGCATAATAAATTAATTCACTACAATATAAAGCACTATCATCATAAGTAACCATCCCATAATCATATGGAGTCCCTAAATAATCTAAAGCTTTATTTAAATAATTTTTTATAAAACTAGATTCTTCATTAAAACGATAACCTGATAATGCTTTTAGATAAGAATCACTTTTTAAATTTGCCATTTGATCTAGGTTTCTGATCTTGACACCGGTTGAATTACTATCCAAAACTAAAATTTCATCAAAAGTTTGATATTTAGACAATATCTCTTGATAATACTTATCTTCAACAGTAAAAAAATCAGTAAATTGTTGATAAGTTCCTAAATAAAAGATTGTATGCTTCCAGCGTCCTGGAATAGCATAAGAACTTAAATAATTAGTATTTTCAATATTAATAATATCTCCTGGTTGAAATAAATTTAAATAATCTAATAATTCATCATAATTAATCACTTCAACTAATTCAGTATTTTCCTGGTAGACTACTGTTTCTTGTCGATCAGAAAAATAATTATAAGATAATCCCAAAACAGTAATAATCAATATTACAATAATTAAAACCCGTTTTTTCATCAACTCATCCTTTGTCTTTAATCATACTTAAACCAACACGGTTTTTATTGACATCAACATCAATGACATATACTTCAACAATGTCACCTATGCTTAGTTTGTCCAAAGGATGCTTAATTCTTTCATTAGATATCTTAGAAATATGAACTAATCCGTCATTTTTTAGGCCAATATCAATAAAAGCGCCAAAATCAACAACATTACGAACCGTTCCTTCTAATTGCATACCTGGTTTTAAATCTTCAATTTTTAAAATATCTTTTTTAAGCAATGGTGTTGGATATTCATCACGCGGTGAACGATTAGGTTTAACAAAACTATCAATAATATCATCTAAAGTATAGCTGTCAATTCCTAATTCTTCAGCAACTTTTTTTCGATCTAAAGAGGTTAATTTTTGATTGATTTCTTTAGTTCCTAATAAGCTAGAATCAGCATCAATTATTTTTAACAATTGTTTTGCCTGATGATAATTTTCTGGATGAATTGCTGTTTCATCAAATGGTTCATTGGCACCAGGAATTCTTAAAAATCCAATTGCCTGCTGATATGTTTTAGCTCCTAATTTACTAACATTTTTAATTTCTTCACGATTAGTAAATTTTCCATGTTCATTACGATATTTAATAATATTTTTAGCCACGGCACTATTTAATCCTGATACATATTGTAACAGAGAAACTGATGCCGTATTAATATCGACACCCACGCTGTTAACTGCTTTTTCAACCACAAAATCTAATTGTTCTTCTAGCTGTTTAGTATTGATATCATGCTGATATTGTCCCACACTTATTGCTTTAGGTTCAATTTTAACTAACTCAGCTAATGGATCTTGTAATCTTCGTGCAATTGAAACGGCCGAACGTTCTTCAACTTGAAAATCAGGAAATTCTTCTTTAGCCAGTTTACTAGCTGAATAAACCGATGCCCCGGCTTCTGATATGATGGCATAATCAACATCTAAATTATTATCTTTGATCAACTGAGCAATAAAGGCTTCACTTTCGCGACTGGCTGTACCATTACCAATAGCAATAATTTCGATATGATATTTTTTAATAATATCCAACAAAATCTTTTTATCCTTATCGTAATTATTTTTAGGAATTGTGATAAATACTTTATCAATATGTAACACTTTACCAGTTTGATCCACTACTGCCAGCTTACATCCAGTTCTAAAAGCAGGATCTACACCTAAAACCATTTTGTCTTTTAATGGGGCCTGCATTAATAATTTTTCTAAATTAATTGAAAAGACTTTCAATGCTTGTTCACTGGCTTTTTCAGTCAATTCATGACGTACTTCTCGTTCAATTGAAGGTAACAACAATCGATTCAAACTATCCTCTACTGCTTTTAAAATATATTCATTAACACTGCTATGACGATTTTTAGTAACTCCACGATTAATATACTGAATCAAAAAATCTTTATCCATAGCGATACTGACAGTAATTACTTTTTCTTTTTCAGCGCGATTGATCGCTAAAATACGATGAGACACAATTTTATTAACTCGTTCATGAAAATCATAATACATCTCATAAACTTTCTTTTCATCAGGATTATTCTTCTTAACTTTAGTTTCAATCGTTCCTGATTTATACATAATATCTTTAACAAATTTACGATATTTAATATCATCACTAATAATTTCAGCAATAATATCTAAAGCACCTTGAATTGCTTCATCTTCATTAGCTACTTGATCATTTAAATATTTTTTAGCTTCTAAATTTAAATCACCATTAGGAAGACTTAAAATCCATTTACTTAACGGTTCTAATCCTTTAGCTTTGGCAACAGTTGCCTTTGTTTTTCTTTTCTCTTTATAAGGACGATATAGATCTTCAACAATATTCAACTTATCAGCTTTTAAGATATCTTGTTTTAATTGATCAGTCATCATACCTTTTTCTTCAATTAAACGAATGACATCTTCTTTTCGTTTAAGCAAATTTATCTGATATTGATAATACTTATCAATTTCTCTAATCTGGTCTTCGTTCAAGCCACCCGTTGCCTCTTTACGATAACGAGCAATGAAAGGAACTGTATTTCCTTGTTGCAATAAGGAAAGAACAGCTTCAACTTGTTTATTACTTATATCTAATTCATTAGCTACTGTTTTAATAATTTCTTCGTTCATTATAATCTCCTTTAAAATGTCTGACCTATCTATTTTGACTTAAAAGCTAAAATAAGTCAATCAAAATCAAACTTTACTTTTCCTTAAATCTAATCCCAAATAATACTCTTCAATAGTATAGATGATATCATTAAAAATCTCTTCATCTAATAATTCCTTTGCTTCTTCAGTAGTTACAAAGCGATAATCTGTATGCTCATTTGATAAGCGAACATGGTCATTTTCAGGAATACATAAATACCCAATTCCAACTGTTTGATAATCAGTTCTAATTTTAGTAAAAGTATATGCTGGTTTAATGATGATAATATCCAATCCAGTTTCTTCTTTTAGTTCTCTAATTAAAGCCTGATTAGGAGTTTCACCATATTCTAAACCACCGCCTGGTAATTCCCAATACCCTAAACCATCAGTAGAAGGCAATACCCTTTTTAGTAACAAAATCTTATTATCTAAAACGACAATTCCTTTCACCGTTATATGAAATCTAACATTTTCCATCTTTTAACCTCCTATAATTATCTATATCATAGCACTAATATTACTAAAATTGTTTAAAAAATCCCACTAATAGTGTTATAATTATTTTTGAGGTGATTATAATGATTGATTTTAAATCGGAAGTAATGAAAATAAAAGATCAAATGCTTGAAGATATAAAAAAATTATGTGCTATTCCATCAACACAAGATGATAGTACGGTAGCTCTATTTGCACCATATGGAGCAGCAAATCGAAAAGCATTAGACGCCATGTTAGAAATTGGCCGCCGTGATGGCTTTGAAGTTCAAGATGTTGATGGTCACGCTGGACATATTGATATCGGTGAAGGTAAAGAAGTTTTAGGAATCTTGGGTCACTTAGATGTTGTTCCAGTCAATGAAGCAGGTTGGGATAGTGATCCTTTCCATGTAATTGAAAAAGATGGAAAATTATATGGTCGTGGTGTTGCCGATGATAAAGGACCATTAATTGCCAGTTACTACGCTGCTAAAATTGTCAATGCCTTAGATATTCCTAAAAAGATGAAAGTGCGCGTTATCTTTGGCTGCAATGAAGAATTAGGTAGTAATTGTGTTAAGTACTATTTTACTAAAATGCCTTATCCAACAATGGGATTTACCCCTGATGCCGGATTCCCAGTAGTTTATGGTGAAAAAGCTGGATGTAGTTTTGAAATAACTGGTAATGTTAAAAAAGATGGTTTAATTTATTTAAATGCTGGAACCAGACCTAATATCGTCCCAGAAACCTGTGAAGCTATTATTGAAGGCAATTATAAACAATATGTTGAAAGTTACCAAAGTTTCTTAAATGAAAATAATCTAACTGGTACAATTGAAGAAGAAGGCAATCATACTAAATTAGTTTTAAAAGGAAAATCAGCTCATGCCAGTACTCCTCAAGAAGGTAAAAACGCCGTTGTTTATTTATGTAAATATCTGGCAACAGTAGTTGATAATCAAGTAGTATCATTTATTTTAGAATATCTTGATGATTATTATGGTAAAAAATTAGGAATTGATTTTACTGGTTTGATGGGACCACTTACTATGAATCTTGGAATTATTTCTTATTGCAAAGAAAATTTAAAAATTGTTTTAGATTTACGTTGTCCTCATGATATGGATTTTGATGATATGGTAGCTAAATTCCAAAAAGCATGTAATAATTATCAATTAAATGAAACTCACGATATTGGTAAAGCTCTATATATGGATCCTGATTCAACTCTAGTTTCTAATTTACATCAGGCATATGTCGATGTAACTGGTGATGTTGAAGCTAAGCCACAGGCAATTGGTGGTGGAACCTATGCTAAATCAATGCCTAACTGTGTTGCATTTGGTGCTGAATTTGAAGGTGAAGATAATTTAATTCATGGTAATAATGAAAATATCAAAGTTGACTCTTTATTAAAAGCAACAGAAATTTATTGCCATGCAATTTACAATTTAATCAAAGCTGATTAAAAATCTCTTTAATTAGAGATTTTTAATTTTATCTACAGCTATGTTAAATTATATCGATCAACTTCATCCAGAAATTCAAGCTTACTTCAAAATTTTAGCACCTGAATTTCCCAAGTGGTTATTAGAATATATTCACACACCTGCTATGAAACGTCTAGCCGGTATTTCAATGAACTGTGGCACTGATTATTCTAAACTCTTCAATATTAACTATTTCTATTCCACTCTTGACCATAGTATTGGTGTTGCCTTGATCATTTGGCATTTTACTCATGATAAAAAACAAACTTTAGCTGGCCTGTTTCATGACATTGCAACTCCAGCTTTTAAACATTGTATTGATTTTATGAACGATGATGCTTTAAAACAAGAATCAACAGAAGCTATGACTAGTGATATAATTAAAAACTCATCAGAAATAATGACTTTATTAAATCGTGATCAAATCAAATTAAGTGAAGTTGATAATTATCATCTTTATCCTATTGCCGATAATGATACTCCAAGATTAAGTGCTGATCGCTTTGAATATACTTTTTCAAGCGGTCTAGCTTTTTTACGTATTTGGGATTTAAATATGATTGAACAAATATATGACAATATTATCATTATCAAAAATGAAGAAAATCAAGATGAACTGGCTTTTATGGATTGGAAACTTAGTGAACATTATATTCAGTCAAGTGTCGAACTCTGGAAAACATGGATCAGTGATGAAGATCGAACGGTAATGCAGTTTATTGCCGATATCGTCAAATCAATGATTAATAGCCAATATTTAACCATTGATGATCTATACTCATTATCTGAAATTGAAATTATTGATCGTATTTTAAATTGTCCTGATCAATACCTGAAAGAAAGCTTTCGAAACTTTCTACATACAACCTCTATTATTAAAAGCAATCAACCAATTCAAGATAAATATTGCATCAGTGTTGTTGCCAAAAAAAGATACATAACCCCTTTATGTATCTATCATGCTCAAACTCTTAGAATTGATAAAATTTCTCCCAAAACTGCAACGCTCATTAAAAATTATCTAAATACAAAATCAACCCGCTACACTGGATTTAACTTCCCTTTTCAACCTTACAAAGAACTAGCAAAATAGTTCTTTTTTTTCATAAAAAAAAGTAAAATGTCTTCATTTTACTTAAAACTGGTGCCGGAGCCAAGAATCGAACTTGAATTTCATGATTACCATTCATGCGTTCTGCCATTGAACTACACCGGCATGGTGCAGACAGCGAGATTTGAACTCGCACGAGCTAGCGCCCACTACCCCCTCAAGATAGCGCGTATACCAGTTTCGCCATGTCTGCAATTATAAGCTGTAAATAAATTCTACCAAATTATGGGTAAAAAATAAAGACTAGAAATGAAATTCTAGTCTTTTTTTCCCATTTTAATCGACTCTAAATCATTTAGATCATATGGTGTTTGTTGATAAACATAATAATTTAACCAGTTACTAAATAATAAATACGCATGAGAGCGCCATTTTACTAATATTTCATTATTGATATCATCATTACGATAATAGTTTTTTGGCATTGTAGCATCTTTTGAAATAGCCAAATCACGCCGATATTCTTTATCTAAAGTATCTGGATCATATTCGGGATGTCCAGTAACAAAAAATCGAGAGCCATCGGTCTCCGCAATTAAATATACTCCAGCTTCCTGGCTTTGGGCCAAAATATCCAAGGTTGGTACTTGATCGATATCTTTTGCCAAAACTGTAGTATAACGTGAATGCGGTGCATAAAATTGATAATCAAAACCGCGTAAGATTTTTCTTTTCATTTTATCAATATTAGTATAATGAAAATAAACACCGGTTAATTTTTCCTCTAGTTCATATTTAGGAATCCCATAATAATAATATAAAGCTGCCTGTGAAGACCAGCAAATAAAGAAAGAACTAAAAACATGGGTTTTGGCCCACTCTAAAATTTTCTCCATTTCAGGCCAATAATCAACATCTTCAAACTTCAATCGTTCTACCGGTGCCCCAGTAATAATTAAACCATCATAGTTTTTTTCTTTAATATCATCAAATGTCTTATAAAACGCTAACAAGTGTTCCTGAGAAGTATTTTTGGATTCGTGACTTGCCATATGAATCCAATCAACTTCTATTTGTAATGGAGTATTTGACAACATTCTTAACAATTGCGTTTCGGTTACAATCTTAGTTGGCATAATATTTAAAATAAGTAATTGTAAAGGTCGGATTTCTTGGGACAGAGCACGATTTTCATCCATAACAAAAATATTTTCTGCTCTTAATATTTTACTGGCAGGCAAATCATTAGGTATTTTAATTGGCATATACTCCCCTCCTAATATATTGTCTAGTTTACCATATCTTTACATTTTTTTTAAGTCTAAAACGAAATTAGTTCATTAAATATTTGAATAATATAAGCATCACTCATTCCTGACAAATAATCTAAAATACTTTTGACAACAGCATGATCATCATTAATAAAATCATAAATAATTTTATTATGATAAATTTCTTGTCGTTTGAAATTAGGCATTTTACTATATTTTTCTAACCAGTGGACAAAACCATTAATTGTATGAGGAAACTGCTGTTGATCTTTTAGCAGTTCATCGATCATATTAGATGTTTTGTCTATTTTTAAACTATATTTATAATAAAAATCAAAAATTGAATGTAACATCAATTTAACATAATCATTATGAATTTTAACTCGGTCAATTAAATAGATGTTTTGATAATTAAACTGCATGATCATTTTCATAATGTCAAAAGCTTCTTTTGATAAAGCAATTCCCTGATCAGGACTACTGTTACGACAAACATCTTGGATAAAATAATTTACAACCGTACCATTATTGATTGCATTAAACTGATAATCAGCTGTTATAGTATTTATTGCGTTTCTTAAATCTGTGACTTTGTCTTCTTTTAAAATATTTAAACGTAAAGCATCTTCAATATCTCGAGCTAGATAGGCAATTTTATCAGCTATTTTAACAATACAACCTTCCCACGTATAAGGATTATATTGCCCCGGATATTGGTACTGACTTAAATCTATCGCTTCATCACGTTTTTTTATTTGCATTTGTGACATCTCACCACAATGCGAGATTATACCATCTCTAATGGCATAAGTTAAATTCAAATTATGACGATAATGTCCATCATCTTCTAATGTTTCAATATTATCAATAAAATGAAGACTATTACGCTCATGCCAAAAACTGGCTAAATTATATTTTAAAGCAATCTCATTGATAATTTTTTCACCACCATGACCAAAAGGCGCATGTCCTAAATCATGTCCGACCGCAATAGCTTTTGTCAGTTCCGTATTTAATCCTAAATAATTAGCTATTGTATAGCTAATTGATTCAACCAAATTAACATGTTCGCTGCGAGTGCAGACATGATCATCTTTAACTGCAAAAAAGACCTGAGTTTTATGTTTTAATCGACGATATGCCTGACTAAATATAATTCTTGTATAATCACGTCCAAACTCAGTCCGCAAATCACAATTTCTTTGATATATTGGATCTAATCTTTTAATAGCAATTTTAAAATTAGGATTATTTTCATTCATTGCCTCATTAATAAATAAATTCTTTGTCATTTTTCATCACCTATTATGATTATATGCTCTTTAAACATATATTACAAACCAAGGCAATGATTTTAAAGATAAAAAAAAGGATTTAAAAAAGGAAAGAATAATTTCTTTCCTTTAAAAGCCTCAATTATTTAGTTAATAAACTAGCTGCTGCTTTATCCACAATAACAGTAACATCATCATGATCTTGAAGTACACTAGCAGGTACATCAACAGTTTTTTCACCTTCAACTAAAACTTTAACCGCTTCAGCTTTATTTTCACCACAAGCAACTAATAATACTTTCTTAGCTTCCATAATATTTGAAATACCCATAGTTACTGCATGAGTAGGTACTTCATCAATTTTTCCATCAAAGAATAAACGAGCATTATCTTGACGAGTACTTTCTTTTAATTCAATAATATGAGTTACTGAATCAAATGGTGTTCCTGGTTCATTAAAACCAATATGTCCATTAGAACCAATTCCTAATAATTGAATATCTCTTGGATTATTTGCTAATAATTCATTATATTCAGCACAGCTTTTTTCAATATCTCCAGCACCACTAGGTACATGTACATTATTCATATCGATATCAACATATTGGAACAAGTGTTCATTCATAAAATAATAATAACTTTGAGGATGAGTTGGTTCTAATCCAAAATATTCATCCAAGTTAAATGTTTTGATTCCTTTATAAGAAGTCCCGTTCTTCTTATGATCTTCAACCATCAATTTGTATAAGCCTATTGGTGTTGACCCAGTGGCCAATCCTAAATTTGCTGTTGGATTATTTTTAATTACTTCCAACATTACTTTAGCCGCTTCTTGGCTAGCTTCATCATAATTCTCTACAATAATTAATTTCATTTTTCGTCCCTCCGTGTATATAATACTATTTTTGCTTTCAATGTTCAAGTGACAACTAAAAAAAGTTATAGCGATATCTGATTCAAATAACAATCGAACTTAAATTTACATTTTTAACAAAGTTTAATCACTCAATAAATATCTTTATACAACATTTAAAACCGCATTATTTCTTATTATTTCTACAAAAAATAATATTGATGAAAGCGTTGTCTAAAATGTGTAAAAATAACAACAACTACCACCAATAATCCTTTATTTTTTCCTCTAAATAAGGTAAAATAGACTATATATGGAGGTGTTTTTATATGATAAAAGGTATTGGGGCATCTAGTGGTATTGCGATAGCTAAAGCATACAAACTAGTAATGCCAGATTTAACAGTAACAAAAGTTACTGTAGATGATGTTGACGCAGAAATCAAAAAATATGATGAAGCGATGGCACATACTGCAAAAGAATTAGAATCAATCAAAGAAGCAGCTGCAAAAAACTTATCAGCTGAAGAAGCTGCCGTATTTGATGCACATGCATTGGTTCTTCAAGATCCTGAATTAAAATCTCAAGTTGAAGATAAAATTAAAAATGAAAAAATCAATGCTGAAGCTGCTTTAGATGAAGTTGCAAATACGTTCATCATGATGTTTGAAAGTATGGATGATCCATATTTCAAAGAAAGAGCAGCAGATATTAAAGACGTATCTCGTCGTTTATTAGCTAACTTATTAGGAAAATCTTTACCTAACCCAGCATTAATTGATGAAGAAGTAGTTATTATAGCTGATGACTTAACTCCATCAGATACTGCTCAATTAAATAAAAACTTAGTTAAAGGTTTTGCAACTAATATTGGTGGTAGAACTTCACATTCAGCTATCATGGCTCGTTCATTAGAAATTCCTGCAGTAGTTTCTTGTAAAACAATTACTGAACAAGCAAATGACGAAGATTTAATCGTCTTAGATGGTGAAGCTGGTATTGTTATTATCAATCCAACTGAAGAAGAAATCAAAGAATATGAAGCAAAACGTGATGCTTTCATTGCTTATAAAGAAGAATTAAAACAAATGAAAAATGAAAAATCTATCACTGTTGATGGACATCAAGTTGAACTAGTAGCTAACATTGGTTCACCTAAAGATATCAAAGGTGTAATTGACAATGGTGGTGAAGGTGTTGGATTATTTAGAACTGAATTCTTATATATGGAATCTGCTGAATTACCAACAGAAGAACAACAATTTGAAGTTTATAAAGAAGTATTAGAAGGTATGAATGGTAAACCTGTTGTTGTTCGTACTCTTGATGTTGGTGGTGACAAGAAAATTGAAGCTCTTCCATTGCCTGAAGAAATGAATCCATTCTTAGGAGTACGTGCAATTCGTTTATGTTTCCAAAGAGAAGATATCTTCAGAGTACAATTAAGAGCATTATTAAGAGCATCTGTATATGGTGACTTAAGAATCATGTTCCCAATGATTGCAACATTAGATGAATTTAGAAAAGCTAAAGGAATCTTAATGGAAGAAAAAGATAAATTAGTTGCTGAAGGAATCAAAGTATCAGATACATTCCAAGTTGGTATCATGATTGAAATTCCTGCTGCTGCTGTACTTGCAGATCAATTAGCTAAAGAAGTTGACTTCTTCTCAATTGGTACTAATGACTTAGTTCAATATACTTTTGCAGCTGACAGAATGTCTTCTGGTGTATCTTACTTATATCAACCATTCCATCCATCAATTTTACGTTTAGTTAAACACGTAATTGAATCAGCTCATGCTGAAGGTAAATGGGCTGGTATGTGTGGTGAAATGGCTGGTGAAGCTATCGCAGCCCCATTACTAATTGGTTTAGGTTTAGATGAATTCTCAATGTCTGCTACATCTATTTTAGCTCAAAGAAAATTAATCAGATCTATGAATAAAGCTGATATGGAAAAATTAGCAGAAAAAGCTATTAACTGTGGAACTATGGATGAAGTAGTTGCTCTAGTTAAAGAAACTGTTGAATTATAATAAAAAACCAAAAAAAGTTCCAAATCTAAAATTGGAACTTTTTATTTTTTTAAGCTATATGATAACAAAAAAAGTTCTACTTATTAATATGAAAGCAGAACTTTTAAAAAAAATCAGATCAATCAAGAAACAAATAATAAAAAAGCAAATAAAAAAAGAAGAACTGGCAGCTTGCTATTTTTGCACTAGCGTACTATCTTCGCCGTTATGATGCTTAACTTCTGTGTTCGGTATGGGAACAGGTGTGTCCATCATGCTATCGCCACCAGATCTTCTCTTTTTTTCTTTGAGTGCAGATCACTCAAAACTAGATAATAGCTTCTTTTCTGTATCGCGCTTCCACCTTTCCGGTCAAGTCTTCGACCTATTAGTATCAGTCCGCTGAACATGTCACCATGCTTGCACTCCTGACCTATCTACCTTATCGTCTTTAAGGGGTCTTATTTACTTGCGTAATGGGAAGTCTCATCTTGAAGTGGGTTTCACACTTAGATGCCTTCAGCGTTTATCCCTTCCATATTTAGCTACCCAGCTGTGCCACTGGCGTGACAACTGGTCCACCATTGATATGTCCATCCCGGTC
>NZ_CALUXO010000056.1 GCF_944324745.1 uncultured Thomasclavelia sp.
ATATACCTTGAAAAATGTAGTTTCAAGACTACACTTTTTTAGCTTGAATAAATATTAAAAACCAGGAAAAATATATTTACATATAATTCCTGGCTAAAATTTTATCATCTTAACTTAATGACATTGGAAAACAAGTTGTAGAATTTTCTGGAATCATGCCTAATCCAACTTATGCTAAAGTTCAAGAAGGAGCTAAATTAGCTAAAGATAATCAAGTAGATTATATTCTTGCAGTTGGTGGTGGTTCAGTCATTGATTGTTGTAAAATTGTGAGCGCCCAAGCTAAAAGTGATGAAGATATTTGGAATATGGAATTTAAAAAAAGTCAATTTCCAAGCGCTTTTATACCAATGGCAGCCGTAGTTACTGCTTCTGGTACTGGTTCTGAAATGAATAATGGTGCTGTAATTACCAATGAAGAATATAAATTAAAAGTTGGAATGTTAGGAGCATTAGCTAAATTTGCCGTTTTAGATCCTGAATATACTCTTACAGTTCCCATGAAACAGGTAATTTCAGGTGCGTTTGATACTTTAAGTCATGCTATGGAAACTTATTTTGGTAAACCATTAGAAAATAATGTTTCTGATGAAATTAATGAAGCCATCATGGTCAATACTATTAGAAATATCAAAGCAGCAATCAAAGATCCACAAGATGTAAATGCTCGTAGTGAATTGATGTGGGATTCAGCAATGGCTGAAAACGGTATTTTAAAATTAGGTAAAGTAACTGATTTCCAGGCTCATCAAATTGAACATCAATTAGGTGCTTATACTGATTGTAATCATGGACAAGGGTTAGCAGTTATTCATCCAGTTTTATATCGACATATTTATAAAGAAGGTTTAAGCAAGTTTGCTCGTTATGCAAAAGTTGTCTGGGGTATTGATGATACTAATTTAACGATGGAAGAAACTGCAGTTAAAGGAATTGAAGCTTTAGCAGCTTTCATTAAAGAAATTGGTTTACCAACTACCCTTACTGAAATGAATATAACTGATGTTGATATGTTAAGAAAAGTTGCTGATTCATCAAATATTACTCTAGGTTGCTGTAAACAATTAACTCATGATGAGATCTTTGAAATCTTAAAAGAATGTCTATAATTTTTATCAAATTTGTTTTAAATTTGTTTAATGTTAGTTTCTAAATTATATCAATAAATTTGGAAAAAACGAAATAAATATCTAAATATTTATACATTTAATAAAAAACAATCAATTTATCATTTCTTACTTCTATTTAGCTGGCTTTACAATTATCATCACAAATGATAAGATAAAGCCATGGAAAATTAAATATCAAAGACAAGTACCCAAGCAATTTTGGGTACTTTTTCTATTTTCCATTAATTTAATAGAAAGCGAGGAATAAAAAATGTTTTGTCGTGATCCCTGTATTAAGCATTGTTGAATGCTTTTTTTTATTTTAAGGAGGAATTTAAATGAGGAAATTGCAAGCTAGAAGTAAGAAAATCTTAAAATTATTAGTGATATTATTGATGGTTTTTACTTGTACGATTGGAAATATGCAAACGATCAATGCAACTAGCTATACCGGACCATTTACTCGAGTTAAAGAATTAGATTATCCTAAATGGTGGGCTCAAAAACTAGGAGTCAAACAATGGAGTACCTGGATGTGTACTTTCAATGGTCAGTGGTCATATTGTCTGGAGTCAAGTAAAACTAGCCCGGGAGCCGGTGAAAAAACAGCTCAGGAATTAATTGATTCCAACGAGATGGTCAGTAAGTTATTGTATTATGGATATGGGGGACCTGCAGCTTTGCCAGGAAATTTAGATGGTACCGGAACTGGCCTTAGTGATGATGGTTTAAGCGTTGGGGAAACCCATTATCTATATACCCATGTTTTACTATCGATTGCCTATAGTGGTGACATGATGGGTGTTGATTTGGATGGTTTAGAAAGTTTGGGGATTGGTTTAAAAGGATTATATAATTATATTGCCAGTTTACCAGCACCAATCGCCCCTCACTTAAGTGATAATCTAACGGCAAGTTTTGATGTGGACAACCGAAACCAGAAAACCAATACAGTTACCTTTGTTGCCAGTGAAAATGCAACCATTAATGTTACTTTACAAGATGGTGTCACGCTTCATAATGTTACAACGGGTACTAGTGGCACTGGGGTCGTAGCTGTTAATGGTGGGCAAAGTTTTTATTTGACGGCACCAATGTCTTTAAGTGGCGATTATACTAGTGGTAATATTGCGGGAAATAACTGCAATCGTTTTGTTCCGTTGGCAATTTATGGTAGTGGTAATACCCAGACTCATGGTAGTTATGCTTATGATAGTGCTATTGTTAATTATACAGTTAAGTGGTTAGATACAGGAAATTTAGAACTTAGTAAAACTAATACTAATCAAGATTTAATTGACGGAGCAGTTTTTGAGTTAAAATCTACCAGTTATGATGGTTATTTAGAAAATATAACCGTTAAAGAGGGAAAAATTGTCATTAATAATTTACCATTAGGAACTTATGAGTTAAAAGAAATTAGTGCTCCTGAGGGTTATTTATTAAATAGTGAAATTTTTAAAGTAACTATTAATGCTAATGAAACAACTAGTCAAAGCATCAGTGATCAAGAACCCCTTGGTAGAATTGAATTGACTAAAGAAATTGATTCTTCTAAAACTGATGGCCAAACTGGTGAAGCTTTTTTGTCAGGAAATGTCTATGGTTTATATGCTAAAGAAAAAATCACTAATCAGGCTAAGACCATAACTTATTATAATCAAGATGAGTTGATCGATAAACAGACAACTGATAATGAAGGAAAAATAGTTTTTGATAATTTGCACCTAGGTAATTATTATCTAAAAGAGATTCAAAGTAATGATTCTCTTGTTTTAAATAATCAAACGATAGATGTCGCATTGACATATGAAGATCAAACGGTAAGTAAAGTAATTAAAACAACGAAAAGTTCTGATCGGGTCAATATGCAAAAAATCCAGGTTCATAAATCTGGTGAAAAAGATGGGATAAGTGGTTTTGTCAAAGGTCTGCAGGGCTGTGAATTTACTTTCAAACTTAAAAGTGAAGTTGATCATGTTGGATGGGACAATGCCTTGACTTATGATGTTATTACTAGTGATGAAGATGGTAAAGCAACTACTAAATATCTGCCATATGGTACTTATTTAGTAAAGGAAACTAAAACGCCTAAAGATTATCTAACCGCTCCTGACTTTACGATAACTATTAGTGATGATTATAGTGAATATAAGGATATAGAACAAATTAAAACGATCGATATTAATAATCGCCCAATGACTACGCAGCTAAAATTAATTAAACGTGATCAAGAAACAAACGAAATAGTTTCTTTAAACAGTGCTGTTTTCCAAATTAAAGCTAAAGAGGATATTGTTGTAAATGGACAGGTTATCTATCAGGCTGGTGAACCAGTAGTCCAAAAGGTAAGTGGTAAAAATTATGATACTTTTACTACTAACAGTGATAATCTCATTATTAGTAGTGGTTATGTAAATCCTGATAATTCACCGGGAACCGTAATTTTACCACTTCAATTAGATCCTGGAAAATATTATCTGGAAGAAGTTAAGACACCAGCAGGTTTTTTATCATTGACAGCACCGATTGAGTTTACAGTTGAAAATATTCGTGATTATAATCAAGATGATGATGGTGATTATTTATTGGAAATTAATGTTGTCAATAGTCGTCCTAAAGCAATGTTGGAAATATTTAAATCGATTGTTTCAAAAGAGAGTGATACTAACTTAACTGATATTGATGATCTTTCTGCGATTAAATTTAAATTAACAGCCAAAGAAGAGATAATCTCACCAATCGATGGCAGTGTAATTTATGGAAAAGGAGCAACCATTGGTGAATATAATTTATCGAAAGATGGTTATTTAAAGATTTCTGATTTACCAATGGGGGTTGGAGAAACTAAATATCAGCTACAAGAAATTGAAACATTGCCCGGACTAGTTTTAGATAACCAAAAATATGATGTTGTTTTTACACAAGATGATGATACTACGAAAGAATATTCATTAAAGTTAGAATTGGAAAATCGACCAACGGATTTACAATTTTATAAAACTGATGTGGCCGGTAATGAAGTTGCCGGAGCTAAATTGCAGATAATTGATCTCGATGGTCAAGTGATAGACCAGTGGATTTCAACGAACGAGCCACATACAATTCAAGGATTAACTGCTGGACAAACCTATATTTTACATGAAGAATTAAGTCCATTAGGTTATAATTTGAGTCGTGATATTGAATTTACTGTTAAAAATACTACCGACAGTCAAAATATTACGATGGTCGATACCGTAACGAAAGTGATTAAGGTCGATGAAGACGGTAATCTGTTAGAAGGAGCTAAGTTACAAATAATCGATCAAAGTACTGGTGAAATTGTTGATAGCTGGACTTCTAGGCAACATTTATTTGATATGACACCAGAATTGCAACAAAAGCTGCAAAATCAAGAGACAGTTTCTGGCCAATTATCAGATGAAGCGTTAACTAGTTATACTATTTATCCTGATGAAGATAATTTTATTTTAAAGTTAGAAACAAAAGAAACTACCAGCTATCATTATATTGATATTAATGGTAATGAAACCTATCATCTGGCTTGGAATCTAGAAACTGATAAGACGTATCTTTGCAAAGAAATTGCTGCTCCATTAGGTTATGCTACAGCTCAAAGTCAAGAATTTAAAGTTACCGATCAAGATGTTGTTTTAACGATTGAAAATCAAATAACTAAAGTAGAAATTTCTAAAATTGATTTAACTAATCAACAAGAATTACCAGGAGCCTCATTACTAGTTAAAGATAGTCAAGGAAATATTGTCGATGAGTGGGTTTCTACAACTTCACCTCATTTAATCAAAGGCTTACATGTAGGTCAAGAATATACTTTGGTAGAGACTGCAGCTCCTAAAGGATATGCCTTAGCTGAAATGGTTAAATTTACGATTGAAGATACTGGAGAAATTCAAAAAGTAGTCATGTATGATAATCTATTAGCAGTTAAAACTGGTGATCAAAGTGACCTTAGAATGTTGTTAGTTTTAATGGCTGGTTCAGGATTGATGATTATGATCGGTGGTTTATATATGTATCGCCGTCGTCAAAAGAAAATAAGTTAATTAGAAGCCTGTAAGACAAAAAGTCTTACAGGTTTTTTTCTATCATCATAAAAAAGATGTTAAGAAGTATCGCTATTTAATAAATAAATGTTATAATTTCTCTAAGAATGAAACAGGAGGAGTTAGAATGGATGCAAGATTACAAGAAGCCTTTAAAACAGGTCGCCAATTAGTAGCTTATCAAGAAAGCGAACAGGCTGATATTCAAAAAGGTGTCGAAAATGAATTTGATGCTTTATGGCAAAGTATTTATGATGTCTGTGCTTTAGTTTATCGTGATATTTTAGATGAATTATTAAATGAAGAAGAATATTACGAAGCGGTTAGTTGGTTAAAAACTTATCAGGACTTAACAAAAGATTATCAGGAAATGGAAATTGAATTATAACTGCAAACAGGAATTTATAAAGTTATAATTATAGATAATCAGTTAGGATTGAATAAATAACAAATTGTAACATATTAATTTAAAAGAGGTGAGTTGGATGAAAGTTGCTGATATGCATTGTGATACGATTTTAAGGATTTATAGTGAAGGTGGTAACTTACGTGATAACGGTTATAATATAGATTTAAATAAGATGGTAAAAGGAGATTATTTATTACAAAATTTTGCCATGTTTGTTGATTTAAATGATCAGTTAGATCCGTTGACCAAAGCTCAGCGATTAATAGATTTATATTATCGAGAAATTGAAAAAAATAGTGATTTAATTAAACCGGTATATTGTTATCAAGATATTATTGATAATCAAAAGAATAATTTAATGTCAGCGATGCTAACTTTGGAAGAAGGAGCCGTTGTCAATGATGATTTAGCTATTTTACGTAATTATTATCGATTAGGGGTTAGAATGATTACACTAACCTGGAACTATCCTAATGGAATAGGTTATCCAAATATGCTTGAAGGTGAAGGCTTTGATCGTTTAAAAAATATTAATACAGAAAAAGGATTAACTGAATTTGGAATTAAGTATATTCAGGAAATGGAACGATTAGGAATTATTATTGATGTTTCTCATTTAGGTGATGCCGGTTTTTATGATGTATTAAAATATACTACGAAACCATTTGTAGCATCTCATAGTAATAGTCGCAGTGTTTGTGATGTGGCTCGTAATATGTCTGATGATATGATAAAAAAATTAGCAAGTCGCGGTGGCATAATGGGAATTAATTTCTGTGGTGATTTTTTAAAGCAATCAGATACTGGTGATGAACGTTCTTGTGTAGCAGATATGGTCAAACATATTTTATATATCCGTGATTTAGTTGGTATTGATTATATTGGTTTAGGAACGGATTTTGATGGTATTAGTCAAAATTTAGAAATTAAAGATGCTTCAATGATGCCTTTATTACATGAGGCTTTATTAAAAGCAGGATTAAGTGAAGAAGAAGTTGCTAAAGTTTTTTATCGTAATGTTTTACGAGTATATCAGGAAGTTTTGCAAAAATAAAATGACAAGTGGGGAAAACACTTGTCATTCTTTATTAGTTATCAGGGAAAGGATACTAATAATATATGATATCAGGGAAGGATATCGTTATATCTTGTAGTCATCATATTGAAGGGAAAATCGAATATCTTTTGACTACGTTTATAATATATAATAAAAGGTTGGTAAAATTGTAAGATAAATATGGTAAATTATGTGAAATTTATTCTTTAGCACCGGTAATCGGGCTATTTTAAAATAAATAAATATAGTGTATAATACACATAAATGGAGGAACGCATATGAAGAGTTTGTTTTATCGATTGATTATCTTTTTAGATACAGCAAGTGAAGCTGATACCAATTATAATATTGCCTGGTATATGGCTCATAATTTTTCTAAAGTGGCTAAGATGGGAATTAGTCAATTAGCCAAAGAATGCTATGTTTCACCGGCAACGATTTCACGGTTTTGTCGGGCTCTTGGTTATGAAAATTTTGCTCACTTGAAACAAGAATGCGCTTCGTTTGCCTCAAATGATAAAAAGTTCAACAATTTGATCAATGTTCCTTTAAGTGTTATGAAAGATGATCCTCAGGCATCGACAAAATATTATAGTGAACAAGTTTGTCAGGCAGTTTCCAAATTAACAGATTATCTTGATTGGGATGTTATTGATAAAGTATTAGCATTGATTCATGATAGTGAATCAGTGGCGTTTTTTGGAACTCAGTTTTCTCATTCGGCAGCTTTACATTTTCAAACCGACTTATTGATGTTAGAAAAATTCACAATGGCCTATATGGAAACTGAACGTCAAATTGAATGTGCTCGTTCATTGGATGCTAATAGTGTGGCCATTATAATTTCGGTAAATGGTTTTTATTTGAATAATAGTAGTAAAGTAGTCCAATATCTAAAAAAAGCTCGTTGTAAAGTTGTTTTAATTACCAACAATCCAGGACTTGATATTAATATCAATGTTGATTATACTATCGTATTAGGTGATAGTAAACAACGTAAAACGGGGAAACATACTTTATTGACAACTGTTGAGTTAATGTCACTTAGATATTATTCTTTATATTATCCAAATATTCAAGAAAATATTATTTAAAAAAGGCACTAACCTTTTTTTATGAAAGGAAAAATAAATGAAAGAAATAAAATGTGAAGATATAGTTAAAACGGTTAAATCACTGTGCATTGAGGCTGCATGTGATTTACCAGATGATGTATTTCAAACAATAAAAAAAATGACAGCAAAGGAACCTTATCCTTTAGCTAAGAAAACATTAGATGTAATTATAGAAAATGCTCAATTGGCGCATGATAAAACAATGCCTATTTGTCAAGATACCGGAATGGCTTTTGTCTATGTAACTATTGGTCAGGAAGTTCATGTTATTGGTAATCTTAATGAGGCTATCAACGAAGGAGTTCGTCAAGGTTATGAAGCGGGATATTTGCGAAAATCAGTGGTTGATGATCCTTTGTTTGATCGAATCAATACCAAAGATAATACACCAGCTATTATCTATTATGATATTGTTCCTGGGGATGAATTTAAAATTGTTTTAGCTCCTAAAGGTTTTGGTTCTGAAAATATGTCGCAAATTAAAATGTTAAAGCCAAGTGATGGAATCGAAGGTGTTAAAGACTTTGTTTTAAAAGTTGTTAACGATGCTGGTCCTAATGCTTGTCCACCAATGGTTATTGGTGTTGGCATCGGTGGTTCTTTTGATAAAGTAACGATGCTTGCCAAAAAAGCGATGATGCGTGAAATTGGTACTCATCATCGCGATAGCCGTTATGCTGCTTTAGAAAGCGAATTATTAGATATGATCAATGCTACTGGAATTGGTCCAGCTGGCTATGGTGGTAAGACAACGGCATTATCATTGAATATTGAAACCTATCCAACGCACATTGCTGGAATGCCGGTAGCTGTAAGTATTTGTTGCCATGTAGCGCGACATAAGGAGGCTAGATTATGATTAAGCTAACAACACCTTTAACGGTCACTAAAATTAAACAGCTGCATGCTGGTGATGAAGTATTATTAAGCGGGGTTATTTATACTGGTCGTGATGCTGCTCATAAACGATTGATGAAACTATTAGATGAAAATAAAGAATTACCATTTCCATTAGAAGATCAGGTGATTTTCTATGTTGGGCCAACCCCTAATAAACCAGGTCAGGTTTTTGGCAGTGGTGGACCAACAACATCAGGACGCATGGATGCTTATGCTCCTCGATTGATCAAACATGGACTTCGTTCCATGATTGGAAAGGGTTATCGACAAGATGCTGTTAAAGAATCAATTGTTAAATATGGTGGTGTTTACTTTGGGGCTATTGGTGGCGCTGGAGCGATGATGTCTAATTGTATCAAAGAATGCGAAGTAATTGCTTTTGATGATTTAGGCCCTGAAGCGATTCGCCGTTTGGTCGTTGAAGATATGCCATTAGTAGTAATAATTGATAGTGATGGAAATGATCAATATGAAATTGGTCGTCAAGATTATTTAAAGAGTTATAAATAAAGGAGTAATAAAAAGAATGTTTAGAAAAAAAAGAGACTATGGTTATTATAGCAGTTATGGATCTAGTCGCCGTCATTTACGAGTTGGTCGGGTAGCAATTGTTGGAGTTATTGTTGCTGTAGTGATTATTGCAATCGTCATTGTTTTGAATTTAACTAGAATTCAATTATTGATGAAAGGATATTCTTTTTCTCAAGCTAGTGAAATTTTATCTTTGACTAGTGAAGAAGAAAGTGAAATTCTTTCACATGATAAAATGGATCATATTGTCAACTGGATCGAAGAATCAGAAAATGTTGAATATTATGATGAATATGAACGATATTATTCATTAAACGATGATTTAGACTACGTAGATGTAGTTACATATGTTGATAATCTTTATGATAATCAAGTACCAAAATTAGAAAGTTTATCATATAATGATGATGATATTTGGACTTTGATTGAAGATGGTGCAACTGAAGATGATTTCCAATATTTGATCGATCACAGTTATAGTGCCAGTGATTTAGAACCTTATCAAAAAGTTAAAGGCTATAAGATTCAAAAATTAGAAGCTTATATTAGTGCTTATGCTAATTATAAAGATTACAATTATGCGGTATGTATTACTAATTATCCATTTATTATTTCTAGTAACGGAGATCCTCAGGAAAGCTATACGATTACAAATCCTGATGAATTATTAACTCTAGTAAAAAAAGGATTCTATCTGCCAGAAGATTATGAACCAGAACTAGTGGAACCAGAAATTCCAGTAGCTCCTGATTGTGAAAATTCACAAATGACTCCAGAAACATCAGAGGCATTAACTAAAATGTATGAAGCGGCTAAAAAAGAGGGATTAGAATTAGTATTAAATAGTGCTTATCGTTCTTATGAAACACAAGTAGCTATTTATCAAGATTTTGAAACTCGTTATGGTGGTCAATATGCGGCTGAATATGTAGCACAGCCAGGTGCCAGTGAACATCAAACTGGTTTAGGAATTGATTTGACTTCTCAAAGCGTTGTTGATGGACAAAGAATCACTTTTGGTGATACTGAGGAATATAAATGGGTAGTTGAAAACTGTTATAAATACGGATTTATTATCCGATTTGAAAATGGTACTGATAATATTACCGGTATTGCTCATGAACCTTGGCATTTACGTTATGTCGGTGAGGATGTAGCTAAGGAAATTGTTGATAACAATTGGACTTTTGAAGAATATTGCTTATACAACAATGTTATGCCAGAATTAGAAGAACAATAATCTAGGGTTTCCCTAGATTATTTTAATAAATACAAAAAATAAGAGGTGAATATGAAAACTTTAATTACAACCTTAAATTCTAAGTATATTCATAAATCTTTAGCTGTTAGATTACTATATGTAGCTACTAAAGATTATCATGATATTGATTTTAAAGAATATACGATCAAAGATGATTTAGAACATATAGTCACTGATATCTTATCTTTAAAGATTGATGTTCTAGCAATTAGTGTTTATATTTGGAATGTGGCTTTAGTAAAACAGTTAATTACTAGATTAAAACAATTAGCTCCTGAATTGATCATTATTGTCGGGGGACCGGAAGTAAGTTATGAAATTGATTATTTCTTAGATAACTTTGCTATTGATTATTTAATTAGTGGAGAAGGGGAAGTTGTTTTTAAGGAATTGCTTGATTGCTTAAGGGAAAATAAACCAGTCAAAATTCAAGGAATTTCATCAAAAGAACATCGTGATTATCGTCAAAGTAAACCAGTTGATCTAAGTTATGTTGAATCATTAGATTCGCCATATATTTTAAAACGGGATTTACCAGATATGGCTAATCGGATTCTTTATTTTGAAACAAGTCGCGGCTGTCCTTATCAATGCCAATATTGTTTATCTTCATTAGAAAAAGGATTACGGTTTTTTAGCTTGGATTATTTAAAAAAACAGTTGTCATTGATCATTGATAGTGGAGTTAAAACGGTTAAATTGCTCGATCGCAGTTTTAATGCTAAAACCAGTCATGCTCTAGCAATTTTAGAATATATTTTTACTCATGCTAGAAAGGATATGCAGTTTCAATTTGAAATCAATGGTGATGTATTAGATCAAAAGATTATTGATTATATTAACCAGTATGCTCCTAATGGTTTACTGCGTTTTGAAATTGGAATTCAATCAACTTATGAACCAACCAATGAAATTGTACGACGGTATCAGGATTTCAAGCGATTAAGTGATGTTATTAGACAGTTGCAGCAAAATCATAAGATTGATTTTCATTTAGATTTAATTGCTGGTTTGCCGTTAGAAAATTTAAAACGGTTTGCTAAATCTTTCGATGATGTCTTTGCTTTTCGAGCTAAAGAATTGCAATTAGGCTTTTTAAAGCTGTTAAGAGGAACCAGCTTACGAATTGAAGCTAACGAGTATGGTTATGTCTATGATCAAGATCCTCCATATGAATTAAAGCAAAGTCATGATTTGTCGAGTGAAGATATTGATAAAATTCATTTAGTTGAAGAAATGTTAGAGAAATTTTGGAACAGTGGTAAAATGCCCCTGACAATGAATAAAATAATGGATGAAGTTAAATCACCATTTTATTTCTTTTTAGATCTAGGTCAGTATTATTTTAGTCATGGTTTTAAACAATTTAAATTTCAAAATGATGAATTGTTTAGTTATTTAAATCAATATACAGCTGGAAAATATGAAGATTTATTGATTGAAGATTACTTGCGTTTAGCTAAAGTCAAACCCAAACGCTGGTGGTCAAATCGTTTAAATAAGCAGCAGGCTCGTGAAATAATGCATCAGTTAGTAACGAAATATAATTTAAATCAGGAAGAATTATTTCGTTATGGATTAGTGGAAAAAATTGCCTCTGGATATATCGTTGCTATTTATCGAAATTATCAGGTTCAAGTAAATAAATATCTTTTATAAATCCCAAAAAAGGCATTAAAAAAAATGCCTTTTTAGTATATAATAAAGATAGTTATATTTTTAGAAAAGAGGTAAAGATATGGGATTTAGAGAAGATTTTTTATGGGGTGGTGCTGTAGCTGCTCATCAATGTGAAGGTGCCTGGCAAGAAGGTGGCAAAGGAATCAGTTGTAGTGACGTTGAAACTGCCGGAGATAATGTTACTGGTGCTCCACGTCGTTTAACTGATGGAGTTATCGAAGGTGAAGATTATCCAAACCATGTTGGGGTTGATTTTTATCATCGTTATAAAGAAGACATTGCTTTAATGGCCGAAATGGGATTTAAGGCTTTTAGAACTTCTATTGCTTGGACAAGAATTTTCCCACGTGGAGATGAAAAAGAACCAAATGAAGAAGGTTTAAAATTCTATGATGATTTATTTGATGAATGTCATAAATATGGAATTGAACCAGTCATTACTTTAAGCCATTTTGAAATGCCTTGGGCGCTTGCCAAAGAATATGGTGGTTTTAGAAATCGTGAAGCCATCGATATGTTTGTTAAGTTTGCTAAAGTATGTTTTAAAAGATATCAACATAAAGTAAAATATTGGATGACTTTTAATGAAATCAATAATCAAGCTGATTATACTCAACATAATTTAATTCAAGAAGGTGCTATATTATTAAAAGAAGGCGATGATCCTGAATACTTAATGTATTTATCAGCTCATCATGAATTAGTAGCTTCTGCTTTAGCTGTAAAAGCTGCTCATGAAATTAATCCAGATTTACAAGTTGGATGTATGATTGGAATGAATGGGGTTTATCCAGCATCACCAAATCCTGAAGATGTTATGAATGCTTTAGGAGCTATGCATCAAAAATATTGGTATGTTGAAGTTCATGCTAGAGGGCATTATCCAAAACATATGTTGAAATTATTCGAAAGAAAAGGATATGACTTTATTACTAAAGAAGATGAAAAAATATTATCAGAAGGAAAAGTTGATTATATTGGATTCTCTTATTACATGTCTTTTGCAACTAAGTATCAAGGACGTAATGAAAAAACATTTGATTACTCTGGAGAAGATTTTGTTCGCAATACCTATCTTAAAGCTAGTGACTGGGGATGGCAAATTGATCCACTTGGACTTCGCTGGTGTTTAAACTGGTTTAACGATCGTTTTGAATTACCAATGATGATTGTTGAAAATGGATTCGGTGCTTACGATAAAGTTGAAGAAGATGGAACAATTAATGACCAATATCGTATCGATTACTTCAAATCACATATTGAAGCAATGCGTGATGCTGTTGATTATGATGGTGTTGACTTATTAGGATATACAATGTGGTCACCATTTGATATCGTTTCAGCTTCAACAGGTGAATATGATAAACGTTATGGATTTATCTATGTAAATTATAATAATGCTCATGAAGGAGATTTCTCTAGAAGTAAAAAGAAATCATTCTATTGGTATAAAAAAGTTATTGCCAGCAATGGTGAAGATTTATCAGATGTCGAATAATTTCGACATCTTTTTTAACGCCCAATAAAAGGTTTTAAACAGGGTGTTGGTGTTTGGAAGCCTTTTGATTCCATGTTAAAATATCTTTAGCAAAGGAGTATCTGAAATGATTTCTAGATGAAAATACGCTATACTATATAATACATGGAGGAAGAGATATGATAGAAAATATTCGTAAAAGAGATGGGCGCCTAGTAGCTTTTGAGTTAGATAAAATTGCCGGAGCTATTTATAAGGCTTTTCAAGCTACTGGTGGCAAATATGACCTAAAAAAGGCTATGGATATAGCTAAAGTGGTTGAAATAAAACTAGAAAAGAAAAAAAGCGAATTACCAACTGTTGAGCTGGTTCAAGATACTGTTGAAGAAGTTTTGATTGAAAAAGGATATGTTCGAGTTGCTAAAGCTTATATTTTATATCGGGCTAATCGAACTAGGGAACGGGATATGCGTTCTCGTTTAATGAAAACATTTGAGGAGATAACTTTTGCTGATAGTAAAGATAGTGATTTAAAACGGGAAAATGCTAATGTCAATGCTGATGCCCCAATGGGAACAATGTTAAAATATGGAGCAGAAGCGGCTAAACAATTTAATGAAATGTTTGTTTTGAATCCTAAACATGCCAGAGCACATATTAATGGAGATATTCATATCCATGATATGGACTTTTTAACCTTAACGACAACTTGTTGTCAAATTGATATCGTTAAATTATTCAAAGGTGGTTTTTCAACAGGACATGGAGTTTTAAGAGAGCCTAATAGTATTTCTACTTATGCTGCTTTAGCCTGTATAGCGATTCAATCAAATCAAAATGATCAACATGGCGGACAAGCGATTCCTAATTTTGATTATGGCATGGCCCCTGGGGTTGCCAAATCGTATTATAAGCATTTTTATCAGAATCTGTCTAAAGCAATTACATTATTAAATGATTTAGATGGTGAAAAAATAATAAAAGAGTTAAAAAAATCATTAACTTTAAAACCAACATTAGATCAAAATGATGAATATCTTACGGCTTTAAAAAAAGCGTTGCAACAAAACCAGGTTAATGAAAATATTGACCGGATCATCGATTTTGCAACTAAAAACGCTTATCAAGAAACTGATCGTGAAACTTATCAGGCGATGGAAGCTTTTATTCATAATTTAAATACCATGCATTCAAGAGCTGGAGCCCAGGTACCATTTAGTTCTATCAATTATGGAATGGACACTTCCAGTGAAGGAAGAATGGTCATGAAAAATATTTTACTGGCAACTGAAGCTGGCTTAGGACATGGAGAAACTCCAATTTTTCCAATTCAGATTTTTAGAGTAAAAGAAGGAATTAACTATAATAAAGGTGAACCTAATTATGATCTATTTAAATTAGCTTGTCGTACTTCGGCGAAACGTTTATTTCCTAATTTTTCATTTATTGATGCGCCATTTAATAAACAATATTACAAAGGAACTCCTGAAACGGAAATTGCTTATATGGGATGTCGAACTCGGGTGATGGGTAATGTTTATGATCCTGATAAAGAAATTAGTTTTGGTCGTGGTAATTTAAGTTTTACTTCAATTAATTTACCTCGTCTTGCTATTCGCAGTCGTGGTGATGTTAACGAATTTTTTGATAAATTAGATCAAATGCTTGATTTATGTATCAATCAGTTGTTAGAGCGTTTTGAGATTCAATGTCGTCGTAAAGTCATGAATTATCCATTTTTAATGGGTCAAAAGGTCTGGCTTGATAGTGATAAATTAAAACCGGAAGATGAAGTTCGCGAAGTTTTAAAACATGGAACTTTAACGGTTGGGTTTATTGGATTAGCGGAGACATTGAAAGCACTAATTGGTTATCATCATGGCGAAAGTGAAAAGGCTCAAATTTTAGGATTACAAATTGTTGGTCATATGCGAAATGCTATGGATAAAGCAACTAAAAAGTATAATTTGAATTTTAGTTTGATTGCCACACCAGCTGAAGGTTTATCAGGACGGTTTGTTAAAATGGATAAAAAGTTATTTGGAGAATTAGAAGGAATCACTGATCGTGATTATTATACTAATAGTTTCCATGTACCGGTTTATTATCCAATCAGTGCCTATAAAAAGATTGAAATTGAAGGCCCATATCATGAATTGACTAATGGGGGACATATTAGTTATATTGAAATGGATGGCGATCCAACAAAAAATATTGCGGCATTTGAAAAAATCGTTCGGGCTATGCATGATAATGGGATTGGTTATGGGGCAATTAATCATCCGGTCGATCGTGATCCAGTTTGTGGTTATAATGGCATTATTGATGATGTATGTCCTTTATGTGGTCGCAGCGAAGCCCAGCATCATGGTTTTGAACGAATTCGAAGAATCACTGGATATTTAGTTGGTAATCTTGATCGCTTTAATGATGGTAAAAAAGCAGAAGAAAAAGACCGAGTAAAACATAATATTGAAAGTAAGTAATATCTATGAAAATACGGTTATTTGGTACTGTTAACGATTCGATTGTTGATGGACCAGGGTTGCGCTATGCTATTTTTACCCAAGGCTGTTTGCACAATTGCCTTGGCTGTCATAATCCTGAAAGTCATGCTTTAGATGGTGGCTATTTGAAAGATTGTGATCAGATATTAGCTGAGATTTTTCAAAATCCCTTGTTAGATGGTATAACATTATCTGGTGGTGAGCCAATGCTACAAGTTGAACCGTTAAAATATATTTGTCAGGAAGTAAAAAAGAAGAATTTAAATATTGTAATATATAGTGGCTATACTTATGAAGAAATAATTGCTGATCCTTTAAAGTTATCATTATTAAAAATGGGTGATATGCTGGTGGATGGTCGCTTTGATATCAATAAAAGAAGTTTAGCGCTATTATATCGTGGTTCTAGTAATCAAAGGTTAATTAATATTCAGGCTTCTTTAAATCAGGGACGAGTAATTGAATATGAGATTGATGAATATGGAGAGATTAAAATTTAATGGATAAAATAAAGTATGGTTATTTATGTTTTATTCCCGTGCTTGTTTATGTAGTTTTTCAATCATTGATTCCTGAAACGATCGTTTTCCATATTGGGATCTTTGGCAGTGTTACATATATCAATCGCTGGACATTTGTCTTAATTAATTCAATGGCTGGTTTTGTTTTGCATTGTGGTTATATTTGGTTGTTGTCTAAGCATCCTGATTGGATTGGATGCAGGCAACCTGGCAAGTATCGCCATTTATATTTCCCTATTTTAATTAATGGGTTGATTTTTGTAGCAACATATTTAAGTAAATAAAAAAATCAGGAAGTTTAATTTCCTGATTTTTTATTTAACTAATAAATTAGCTTGTAACCAGCTGCGTTCTTCATTAGTAAGATATGGGCTGATAGTATCAAAGACTAATTGTTGATAATCATTTAATTGTTTGATTTCATGATCTGATAATAATTTTAGATCTAGACCATCAAGGTCAAAAGGAACCATAGTAATTGGTTCAAATTCTAAGAATTGACCATATTCATTTTCAGCTACAGCAACACATAATAATTCATTTTCATGACGAACACCATGACTATTTTCAATATAAATACCTGGTTCATCAGTTGTAATCATTCCTGGTTCGAAAGCGCACATAGGTGCAAATCCAGGACGATCATGAGGTCTAAATCCATTTGGCCCTTCATGAACATTTAAGAAATGACCAACACCATGACCAGTTCCACAACGATAATCTAAGTTATATTTATAAACCATTTCCCGTGCTAATAAATCTAGATTAGGTCCAGTTGTACCAGCAACAAAATGAGCATTTTGTAATCTAAGTAATGCTTTTAAGGCAATCGTATAATCACGACGTTCAATCTCACTGATAGGTCCTAAAACAAATGTTCTAGTAATATCAGTCGTTCCATCTAAGTATTGCCCTCCAGAATCAATTAATAACATATTAGAGTCAGTAACTTTTAAGCAAATCTCTTTTTGAGCTTTGTAGTGCATTAATGCAGCATTTTCTTTATAAGCACAAATTGTATCGAAACTTAAATCGTAGAAATCTTTTTGTTGACGCCGGAAGTCTTCTAATTTATCCGAAATACTAACTTCATCCATATCAATTTTACCAACATTAGTTTTAAGCCAATACATAAATTTAGTAACTGCAACCCCATCTTTAATGTGGGCATTTTTAGTTGCTTTGATTTCAGTTTCATTTTTGATGGCTTTGAAATATTGCGTTGGATTAATTGAATTAACCATTTCACAATTTAAATTATGACAAAGTTCATAATTTACAGTTTGTTGATCAAGTAATACTTTACCAGTTAATTTTTTAACATCTTCATAAATAGCATTATATTCTTTTATATAAATACCATCACGTTTTAAAATTGCTTCAGTTTTTGAATCAATAACACCATCTTGAACATATAAATATGCATCATCTTGATTGATCAAAGCATAAGATAATACAACAGGATTACAAGGAACATCATTACCACGGATATTAAATAACCAGACAATATCATCTAAAGTAGTGATGATATGATGTTGGCAATCTTTCATTGCTTGACGTAAACGTTGTAATTTAGATGCTCTAGATTCACCACAGTATTTTTCATCATAAATAAAAGCTGGCTGTTTTGATAAGCTAGGGCGATCTTCCCAAACCTTTGCAACAAGATCTAAATCAGTCTTGATGGGATTTTTGAAGTTTTTAACTTCTTCATAAGATAAAACACGACCGTCAAATCCTAATGTTTTATCTTGATTTTCATCTAAAAACTGAGCAATGCTTTTAACATTGGCCAGTCCCATTTTCATTAGAGTAATACCACTGCCAGCGAGCTGTTTTTCAGCTTGGATATGGTAGCGTCCATCAACCCATAAATAGGCATTGTCAAGACCAACAATTAAAGTACCGGCAGAACCAGTAAATCCTGACATATATTTACGAGCAGCAAAATATTCACCAACATATTCACTTTGGTGATAATCGCTAGTAGGAATGATGTATAAATCAATTCCATTTTCTTTCATTAAATTTTGTAATTTTTGAATTCTTTCTTTTATCATATACAACTACCTCACTAAATACTACTTTAGCATAATCAAACAATATCCTCAAATAAAAAAGTAAATTTTGTCGATTTTACCAAAAAGTAAAAAAATAAAAAAAATACTTACATAAGTTATTTTTTTATGTTAGTATCTATAACCGCATTACATAGATTAAATAATGGTAGTGATGATTTGGTCATTTGGCTAAAATTGTAGCGAAAGTTATGGTTTAGACAAATGACTATTTTTATTAAGGAGGAGAGTTTTATGCCAACAAATAAAAAAGAAAGTTTAATTTTTACAATCTTTATGTGTGCATTTATGGTTTTTTGGATGAGTGTTTATAATGTGAGCTTACATGTAGGTTTTACTATGACATCTATCAAGGAAGCATGGTTAGGATTCCCACTAGCTTATTTATTTGCAATCTTGTGTGATTGGTTTATTGTTTCTAAAATAGCTAAGTTTTTTGCTTTTAAAATTGTTAGTTATCAAAGTAAAGATATCTTTAAAATTTTGACAATATCATTTTTCATGGTTTGTGGAATGGTGTTGTTGATGTCTTTATATGGGGCTTTGGAACAAAATGGGTTAGGTCATAATTTATTACAAGTTTATTTAATGAATGTTGTTCGTAATTTTGTTGTGGCTTTACCGTTACAATTTGTAATTGCAGGGCCATTTATTCGCCGAGTTTTTGGAATTTTAATGGAAGCTGATAATTAATGAAAAAAACTTTCCAATTTTAGGAAAAATGTAATTCTTTAGTTTTTAAGTGTTAAAATAAAAAAATCAGGTAAAAATAAAAAAGTTCTTACATTGATATTTGTTTTGTGTTAACATTGATTGACTCGTTTTAAAGATTGCATATCAAAGTGAAAATTAAGTCGATTGATGTAGATTGTAGCCAAAGTTAGATCTAGAGTCAATCGCTTTTAATTTATTAAAAAATGAGTCAAATTTTAAAGACAGCAGATATTTTGGAACAATTTTGTTATTTAGTGTAGCAATTGACGTTACAATTTAAAATATATCATTAAGATTATGGTTAACTATAAAAATTTATTATTAATAAATTTTTTTTATATGATATATTATTATCGTTGCATTTTAAAAATTTAGGAGTATACTAAACACAAGTAAAGGGGGATTATGTTTATGGATGATGTAATTCAAAGATTAGTCGACGTAGATCGCGAATGTGTTAAACGTGTTGAAGCGGCTAAAGCGAAGAAATTAGATGCTCAAACTAACATGAACGCTAAAAGACAAGAGATTTACGATAGCTTTGTTAAAGAACAAAATCAGCAGATTGAAAAACATAAAGAAGAATTAATGGACAAAAACAAAGCTGATGCTAAACAACTAGAACAAAACTATCAAGAAACACTGGCAAAAATCGAAAAACTTTACAACGAAAATAAAGATCGTTGGGTAGACGAGATTGTTACAAGGTGTTTAAAGTAAGAAGGTGAAAAAATATGGCTTTATCGTCAAATGCTTTATGTGCTAAAGCAAAGGCAATGTATGGCAACCGTCTAAAAGAAGAAGCTTATAGCGAATTATGTCGTAAACAGACACTTGGTGATATGGTCACTTATTTAAAAACGCAAACGAATTATAGTGATGCATTAAAAGAATTGAATGTGCGTAATGTTCACCGTCATCAACTTGAAGCTGCTTTAAATAAAGAGTATTTCAATAGATGTGCCCGGTTGATGAAATATGCACCAGCTAAAAATCTCGATTTTTATCGTCAGGAAATTGTGGCGATTGAAGTAGATTTGATTGTTGATAAAATTATCAGTATTAAAGAACAAGATCAGGCTAGTTTTTCTCTGGAAATTCCTGATTATTTAGCCAATAAGATGAGTTTTAATATCTATGGGTTAATTAATGTTGATAATTATAAAGATTTAGTCACTTATTTAAAAAGAACGCGTTATTATCCGATCTTAGTTGATTTTGATTTTACGACGCCGATTGATATCAATGGTTTAGAGCGAAAATTAAAGACTTTATATTATCAAGTTTACGTGGAGTTGATAAAAAAATATTTTCGTGGTAAGGAACAAAGAGAACTGTTGGATTTAATCAATACATCGATTGAATTAGCTAATATTACTAAGATATATCGCTATAAAAAATACTTTAATGAAACTGAAGAGGCGATCAGAAATTCATTATTCCTTCAATCAGCTCGTATTTCTTTGAAAATGTATGATCAGTTGATTGAGTCTCGTGACGCAGAGGCAATGATAAAACTTTTATCTGAATCTAAATATAATGTTTATTTAGGTGAAAATGATTATCCATATATTGAATATTATATTGAGGAAATTAAATATAATATTGCAAAATGGCATATGCGTTTTTCAGGAAGTGCGCCACTAGTATATTTGACTTATTCGATCCTTCAAAAGATTGAAATTGATAATTTGAAACATATTATCGAAGGTATCCGATATAAGCGTGACGCTTCAAGTATTGAAGAAACGCTGATTTATGCGTAGGAGGATTATTATGGCAATTATAAAAACCCATTTCTTTAATGTCTCTTTTGAATTTAAAGATTTAATCAAGATATTGATTAAAATGACGGAATATCAAGATGATTTATTTCCTCAAGATTCAAAAAAGATAGTAAATAATGTAAAAGGGGTCTCAGTCATGGATCAAACTAATCCATATAATGAACCACTTGACAATTTATATCATGTCTTGGATCGCTTACATATTAGCAGTAATGTCCAAGATCAAGAATATAAAGAAATAAATCTATCATCAGTTAATAATCTGATTGAAGAAATTAATACTCAAATTGATAGCATTGTTGATATTAAGGAGAATATTTTAAAAGAGAAAGATGAAAATGATCAGGCAATCATCGTGCTTAAAAATTTAAAAGATTCTAATATTAGTGTTGATGATGTTAAAAATACTAAGTTTATTACTTGTCGTTTTGGACGGATTCCAATCGGTGAGTTTGATAAAATAAAATACTATCGTGATTATGAGTTTGTTTTTAAAGAATTAAAGCGAACTAAACAATATGTATGGATTGTATATGTTGGTTTAACAAAAAATATTTATGAAATTGATAATGCTTTTTCTTCAATGGCATTTGAGTTGATCGAATTACCAGATTTTGCTCACGGTAAAATCGATGAAGCTATTGCGATGTTAGAAGAAGAATCAGCTGCAATGGAAAAATATATCGAAAAAACAGCTGAAAAGCTTGAAGGGGTTAAAAACAAATATCAATCACAATTATTAGAGATGTTTACTCAAGTATATAATTTAAAGAAATTATATGATAAATGTTGTTATGTGGTCGATTTATCACATAAAGGAGCCATTTATCTCTTCACTAGTCTCGAACTTAAAGATGTTCAGGCGCGTTTTGATGATATTGATAGTGTCAAAATCATTGAACTTCCTGCAAATATCTATGAAAATAGAAATATTGTCGCACCAGTATTTACAAAGAATAACTGGTTAAGTCAACCTTTTGAAAATATTTTATCAATCCAGACAGGAGATCGTTTTGATCCAACAATGCTTGTAGCATTGATGACACTAATTATTGGTGCTGTTTGTTTAGGTGATATTGGAGTTGGATTATTTTTGATTATTTTAGGATTTCTTGTAATGATCAAAGGTCCTAATAATTTTGGTAAGATTTTAAAGAGAGTTGGTCTAGCTGTCTTGATTGGCGGTTTAGTTTATGGAACTTTCTTTTATCAAATCGAAGTTTATCCAGCCATTGTCGAAATGCCGATTCATATCATCCATACATTGATTTTTGGTGTTGGGATTTGGGTTGTATTAATAGTAGTGTTGCTAATTACTAAAAAGGTTATGCGCAGGTCGATTAAAGTGTAGAGGAGGGATAAAATGTCAATTGCAAAATTGGACCTACTCAGTATTATCTTTGATAAAGAGCACTATAACGATGTACTGTTAAAGTTGTTTGATCATGATGATTTTCATCCAGAACTGGCAACTAAGTTTATTGATACAGTTACAGGTTTATCGGTTTATAATCAGGATAATTTATATGAGGAGATCTTAGTACGACTAACAGATGCCGCCAACAAATATCAGTTTGAATTAAAAGAAATACCGGTCAAAAATAACCAGATCAATGTCTTAGGAGTAAAAGAATATCTTGACGACTTATTGTTAGATGTTGAAAGAATTGATGCGGTTAGAGTTCAGCTTGAAAGAATGATCGTTGAAAATCAAGAAGCGGTAATTCAATTAAAGCATGTTGCTGATATTGATGTGGATTTTGATGATTTGTTTAGTCTTAAGTATCTAAAAATTAGATTTGGGAAGATTCCAGTAAATAATGTCAATAAGTTAAATTATTATGAATCATTACCATTTGTTTTTAGAGGGTTTGAAAATGATGGGCATTTTGTCTGGTGTATGTATATTACAACACCTAGTGATGCTCCAGAAGTTGATAATATCTTTTCATCACTATATTTTGAACGAATTCATATTCCAACCTTTGTTCACGGTTCTCCAGAATTAGCGATTGGAGAAATTGAAGAAGAAGCACGAGTTGCCAAAGAACAAAGTGTTAAATTAAAACAAAGAATTGATAAGATGTTTGCTGATGATAAAGACAAGTTAAATGAAATTTATACGATTTCTAAACATTTAAATGATGTTGCCGTTATGCAAAAATATGTAGTTGTCATTGGTGATAAATTATCAGTTAATGGTTTTGTTCCAAGCAGACAATCAAAGAAATTTAAGGAAGATTTTGAACAGATTGAAAATGTGCTTGTTGATATTAAACCAGCTAATAGCGATGCACGGTTAGAACCGCCAACATTACTTAGAAATAACTGGTTTTCAAAACCGTTTAGAATGTTCGTTGAGATGTACGGAGTTCCTAAATATAACGATGCCGACCCAACGATGTTAGTAGCTCTTTCATATACCTTGTTATTTGGTATTATGTTTGGTGACGTTGGTCAGGGAGCTATTTTATCGATCGTAGGTTTTATTGCCTATAAGAAATTTAAATTAGGCTTAGGAGCCGTGGGAATGCGTTTAGGAATTTCCAGTATGATTTTTGGAGTGGTATTTGGTTCAGTATTTGGTAGTGAAGAAATATTAATTCCAATGTTTAATGCCATGTCACCAGATAATACAATGACATTATTGATTGCTGCAATATGTTTAGGAATTATCTTGATTGTGATTTCAATGGCGTTTAATGTTCTTTTGAATTTTAAGAAAAAGAATTATGGCGAAGCAATCTTAAGTCAAAATGGAGTATGTGGTTTATTGTTCTATATTTCTATTTTAGGCTTAGTTGTAAATATGTTTTTAGGATTAGGATTAGTTAATATCTTTTATGTATTGATCTTAATCGTTGTTCCTTTACTATTAATTTTCTTAAAGGAACCTTTAATTCGAAAATTTGAAGAAAATGAAAAAATGTTCCCTAATGGATTTGGTGCCTTTTTTGTTGAGGGATTCTTCGAATTATTCGAAGTTGTGCTATCATTTGTCACTAACACCATGTCATTTCTAAGGGTAGGGGGATTCGTTTTATCGCATGCCGGAATGATGTTGGTTGTATATACTCTAGCTGAAATGGTTGGAGGCGTTGGTGAATATATCGTTATCATTCTTGGTAACGTATTTGTAATGTGTCTTGAAGGACTAATTGTCGGAATTCAAGTGTTACGTCTCGAGTTCTACGAAATGTTTAGTAGATACTATGAAGGTAACGGAACAGCATTTAGAACTATTAAAGAGGATTAAAGTTGAGGAGGAAGTCATGATGACAGTTTTAGAATTTATTTTACCAGCATTAGTAGTTATTTTATTATCTTTACCATTAATTTCTGTATTTAAAGGAAAAGCAAGTGTTAAATCTGCAAAAATCAGATTAGGAACACATATTGCCGGATTTGCCGGAGCTGTATGTTTAGCATTATATTTAGCAGCTGCTACAAACGGAGTACATGCCGCTGAAGCTGCTTCAATCACTGGAACAATTGCTCAAGGGTTAGGTTTCTTAGCTGCTGCATTATCTACTGGTTTATCAGCATTAGGTGCTGGTATTGCCGTTGCTGCTGCTGCACCTGCTGCTATCGGAGCATTCTCTGAAAATGAAAAGAACTTTGGTAAATCATTAATTTTCGTAGCCTTAGGTGAAGGGGTTGCTATCTACGGTTTATTAATTTCAATCTTAATTATCAATAACCTTTAATTGAAAGAATGTGATCATTATGCGATTTTATTGTATAAGTGATAATGTCGATACCCAAATTGGACTGAGATTAGTCGGAATTGAAGGTGAAGTTGTTCATAAGCGTCGTGAATTTCTAGAATTACTAGAAGAAAAATTAAAAGATGATTCAATTGGAATTATCTTAATTACGACTAAATTAATTGAACTTGCACCGGATGTTATCTCAGAAATCAAGTTAAAACAACATAAACCATTGCTGGTGGAGATACCGGATCGTCATGGTGATTCAAAAATTGGTGAAACAATCGACCGGTATGTTTCTGAAGCAATTGGGGTTAAGTTATAGAAGGGGAATGCTATGGAAAAAAAAGAACAAGTATTTCTTTATATGAAAGAAGAAATTGAAAGACTCGCAAGCCAAGAAGAAGAAGAAATTTTAAAAGAAGCTAAAGATTTGGAAGAACAAGCTTATAACCAAATTAAAGCTGAAGCTAAAAAAGATGCTCAAGTTTTATTAGAAAAAGAAATTGCTGAAATTTCTTCTAATGCTAGCGTTGAAGCTTCAATGTCTCAAGAAGAAAGAACTAAAAAATTAGTTGCCAAACGTGATGAATACGTTGCTAATATTTTTAATGAAGCAAAAGATAAATTAGTTGCTTTTGTAAACAGCGATAAATATCATGATTATTTAGTTAGCCATGTTAAAGAAACTGGAGCTACTTATCAAATGGAAAATTCAGTACTTTATCTTAGAAGTGCAGATATGGCTTTTAAAGATGACCTGGTTAAAGCTTATGGTTATGATATTGAAGTCAAAGAAAGCAATCAAATCAAAATTGGTGGTTTTATTATTGAAAATACGATTACAAATGTCGTTGTTGATGAATCATTAGACTTTGCTTTAGAGAATCAAAAAGACTGGTTCTATAAAACATCAGGATTAATGATTAAATAAAACAGGGGGTTAAATATGAGTAATAATGTAATTTATTCAATCAATGGACCCGTTGTCAAAGTAAAAGATACGGTATCATTTTCAATGTTGGAAATGGTCTATGTTGGTAATGATTCATTAATGGGTGAAGTAATTTCGATTTCTAAAGAATTTACCACAATCCAAGTATATGAAACTACGACCGGTCTTAAACCGGGTGAACCAGTTGTTTCAACTGGTTCGCCTATCTCTGCAACATTGGGCCCTGGTATTTTAAGAAATATTTTTGATGGAATTGAACGTCCATTACAAGCAATCGAAGAAGAAAGCGGAGCTTTCATTCATGCAGGAAGTAATGTTGATTCTTTGGATGTTAATAAAAAATGGGATGTAACAGTAGTTGCCAAAGTTGGTGATTATGTTAAAGGTGGCGATATTTATGCTACTACACCAGAAACGGACTTAATTGTTCATAAATGTATGGTAAGCCCATTAATTAGTGGAAAAGTCGTTGAAGTTGTACCTGATGGTCAATATACGATCAACGATGTAATTATGAAAATTGAAGATGATGAAGGTAAGATCATCGAATGTACATTGTGTCAAAAATGGCCAATTAAACAACCTCGTCCAACCGCAAAACGTTTACCTATCAGTATTCCATTAGTAACGGGACAAAGAGTAATTGATACATCGTTCCCAATTGCTAAAGGTGGAACTGCAGCGATTCCAGGTGGTTTCGGTACTGGAAAAACAATGACCCAACACCAGATTGCTAAATGGTGTGATGCTGATATCATCGTTTATGTTGGATGTGGAGAACGTGGTAATGAAATGACTCAGGTTCTAGAGGAATTTAGTGAGTTGATTGACCCTAAAAGTGGTAAACCATTAACTGATAGAACAGTCTTAATTGCCAATACTTCAAACATGCCAGTTGCGGCGCGTGAAGCAAGTATTTATACTGGAATTACTTTAGCTGAATATTATCGTGACATGGGATATCACGTTGCTATCATGGCCGATTCTACATCAAGATGGGCCGAAGCGCTTCGTGAAATTTCTGGACGTCTAGAAGAAATGCCAGCTGAAGAAGGATTCCCAGCTTATTTACCATCTCGTTTATCACAATTCTATGAACGGGCTGGTTATATGGAAACTTTAAATGGTCAAGAAGGTTCTGTTTCGATTATCGGAGCCGTTTCTCCTCAAGGAGCTGACTTCTCAGAACCAGTTACTCAAAATACAAAACGTTTCGTTCGTTGTTTCTGGGCACTAGATAAAGCTTTAGCTTATGCAAGACATTACTTTGCAATTAACTGGACTCAAAGTTATAGTGATTATGTTTACGATCTAGAAAAATGGTACAATAAAAACGTTAGTCCAAAATTCATTTCTGACCGTCAGGAAATCTCATATATTTTAGCTGAAGAAGCTAAATTAAATGAAATTGTTCAGTTGATGGGATCTGATGTTTTACCAGAAGATCAAAAATTAGTCATTGAAATTGCTAAAGTAGTTCGTGTCGGGTACTTGCAGCAAAACGCTTTCCATAAAGATGATACATATGTACCTTTGGAAAAACAATTAAAGATGATGGAAGTCATTTTATATTTAAATAAACGTTGTAAAGAGGCAGTTGCTCAAGGTAAAGTAGTTCGTCGAATCGTTGATACAGGAATTTTTGAACAATTGATTCGTATGAAATACGATATTCCTAATGACAATATTGCCAAATTAGATACTTATTATCATGATATTGATGAAGCAATCAATTCAGTAGCGTAGGAGGAAAATGATTATGTCACTACAATATGTAGGTTTAAGTGAAATTAACGGACCATTAGTCGTTTTAGACCACGTTAAAGGTGCTTCATACGATGAAATGGTAGAAATTCAAATTAGCGATGGAACAACTAGATCAGGACGTGTTGTTCAAATCGAAGGTGAAAAAGTTGTTGTTCAGGTTTTTGAAGGAACTAACGGACTTTCACTAGAAAATACTAAAACTAGATTACTTGGAAAACCAATGGAACTTCCAGTTTCTAAAGAAATCTTAGGAAGAATCTTTGATGGTGCTGGTCGTCCAATCGATGGTTTAGGAGAAATTTATGCCGAAGAAGAAATGGATATCAATGGGCTTCCATTAAACCCAGTAGCTCGTGTTTATCCACGTAACTATATCAATACTGGTATTTCTTCAATTGACTGTTTGGCTACTTTAATTCGAGGACAGAAGTTACCAATTTTCTCAGTATCTGGTTTACCTCATGACCGTTTAGCAGTTCAAATTGTTAAACAAGCTAAAATTGCTGATGAATCTGGTCAAGGATTTGCGGTAGTTTTTGCTGCAATGGGGGTAACTAATGATGTTGCTGAATATTTTAAACGAAGCTTTAAAGAAGCTGGGGTAATGGAACGAGTGGTAATGTTTTTGAACTTATCAAACGATCCAATTATCGAACGTACTTTAACACCACGTTGTGCTTTAACAGCTGCTGAATATTTAGCATTTAAACAAGATATGCATGTTTTAGTAATCTATACTGATGTTACTTCATATTGTGAAGCTGTTCGTGAATTCTCTTCTAGTAAAGGAGAAATTCCAGGACGTAAAGGATATCCAGGATATTTATATTCTGACTTAGCATCACTTTATGAAAGAGCTGGTATCATTAAAGGCGCTAAAGGATCAGTTACTCAAATTCCAATCTTAACAATGCCTAACAATGATATTACTCACCCAGTTCCTGACTTAACAGGATATATTACTGAAGGGCAAATTACCCTTGATGTTGATTTAAATTCTGCTGGTGTTTATCCACCAGTTGGAGTTTTACCATCACTTAGTCGTTTGATGAAAGATGGTATCGGTGAAGGGTATACTCGTGCTGATCATCAAGATATTGCTAACCAGTTATTTGCATGTTATGCCCATGTTCAAGATGTTCGTTCTTTAACATCAGTTATTGGTGAAGATGAATTATCTGATTTAGATAAAAAATATATTACTTTTGGTAATCTATTTGAACAATATTTCATCAACCAAGGATTTAATACTAATCGTAGTATTGAAGAAACATTAGATTTAGGTTGGGATTTAGTTTCTGTTTTACCAAGAGAAGCGTTAGATCGTGTTGATAATGCTTTACTTGATCAATATTATAATCATGAAAAAGCAATGCAACGTTTCAATATTCAAGAAAAGAAGATTATTAAAGAATTACAAAGAGAAGGTGAATAGTCATGGCTCTTAAAGTAGTTCCAACTAAGGGAAATCTAATGGCAATGAAAAAATCATTGGAATTAGCTAACCTTGGTTATAGTCTGATGGATCAAAAACGTAACGTTCTGATTAAAGAAATGATGAGCTTATTAGATGATGTAAAAGTAATTCGTGATCAAATTACTTCATCTTATCAAGAAGCTTATGATGCTTTGCAGGAAGCAAATATTTCTCGAGGTTTAATTAGTGATATTGTCAATGGAATTCCTGAAGATTATGGAATTTCCATTGCTTATCGTAGTGTAATGGGAGTTGAAATTCCTAAAGTTAATTATAATAAGCAGCCAATGAAAATGACTTATGATATTGAACGTTCTAATTCAAAAGTTGATTATGCTTATCATTGTTTTTATAAAGTAAAACAATTGACTGTTTTATTAGCTGAAGTTGAAAATAGTGTTTATCGTCTTGCTAATACTATTAGAAAGACGCAAAAAAGAGCTAATGCCTTAAAGAATATTTCAATTCCTCGCTTTGAAACTACAGTAAAAGCAATCACTGAAGCTTTGGAAGAAAAAGAACGTGAAGAATTCACAAGACAAAAAGTAATTAAAGAGACGAAAAAATAGTCGTAGGTTTCTACGACTATTTTTGTATGAATTTTATATTTTCGTTATCCAATGAATATTCCAGGTTAGCAGGTAATTTAGAACGAATGTGTATTAGTTTATTATCTTTGATCATACCATTCCATGTTGCTACAACAATAGTTTTTTCAGTTAATTTCTTCAAAAATGAAAGCATATCAATCTTAGAATCTTTAGCATAAAGAACTCGCTTATTATCGATCAATAGAATATCTTTATCATAGTTATCTAAAAAGGCATCCATGACAGCTTCGATATCATTAGAATTTGTTTTGAATATCTGGTCAAAATTTAAAATTGGAATACCAGTTTCTTTACTGTATTCATGAATTACTTTTGATTTACCACTGCCAGGTTCACCAATGATTAAGATTAATTTGCTTTCGCCATTTTTGGCGGCTTCGATTTCTTTTTTTAATTGATCCATGGGTCTTTCCTCCTTTTCTATATTCCCAAACTTCATTAAAAATTGATTATCTGTTATCTTTATTTTAACATTATTACCGTGTTTTTAATAGCAAAATCATCACTTTAATTATTATTTCCTGGGAAATATGAGGTATTTTGTCAAAATTAATTATTTTTAAGTTTCTTTAGATTAATTAAGAAATAAAACTGTGTTATTCGTTGTGATACAGAATTACCAATGTTATACTGTAACTGTTATAGATAATATAATACAGTTATGGAGGAAAGGATAGATGAAAAAAATATTACAGGGATTATTGTCAGTTATCTTTTTAATGACAATAAATACGACCCCACTTAAGGCTTTAGATGATGAATCATCTAACAGTGAATCGTACAATCTTGGTGATGTAGTCAATGCTTCATGTACTAGTCATCAGGTAAATTTATCAGATGATTTGCAAGGATTAATGATTGGGGTCGATGATGGTTTGGTGCTGGTCGATTATGATTTTAAGATTAATACAGAATTTCCAGTGAATGATTTTACTGTTATCGATGATCTAGATAATGATGGTGTTAAAGATGTTTTTGTTTATTTAAAGACTGATAATAATTTTGATGATTTAAAAATTATTAGTGCTAAAACTTCAAAAGTCTTAGCTAAATGGAAACATGAATATCCAGCCTATAATGATATGAATACTAAAGTGATTAAAAATGCTAAAGTTCATCATCAAAGGTATCTTGATGGTATTATTTATTATTTATATAATTATCATCTAACTGCTTATGATCCGGTTAAACAGAAAGTTGTTTTTGACTATGAAGGCGTTGATAATCTTTGGAATTATGTGGTACTTGAGGATAAAATTTTAATTACTAATCAGTTAGGACAAGTTATTGCTTTAGATAAAAAGGGAAAAGAGTTATATCAGGTAAATTTGACTGATGAAATTGAAGTCACAGTTGCTTATACTAATAGTAAAGAAAAAGTATTGTTAAATGCCTGGGATATAATGGAACATAATGGTCATGTCTATGTAACATTAGAAGATAGTCGCTTAGTTGAAATTGATAGTCATAATGGTGATGTGACAAATCAAATAACGCTTGATGAAAACAATAGTAATTTATTAACTAAGTCATTAGCTGATAATCGTTATGATAACTATAATCTAGCTCCTAATGGAATTGATGATTATGAATTTATGAGTTATCAGATGCAACTGATTGATGATAATTTAATGCTTGTAAGTGGCTATTTTGGTAATAGTTATTTAAATACGATTACAGAGGATTGTCCTTCCAGCCAAGTTTATGTAGTTAAACTTGATGATTTTACTATTCAAGGGCAGTTTTCACTTGAGCAAACTAATCTTATTTCCAGCAATCTAACAACAGGTATTTATAATGATCAGGCAGCTATAATTGTTCCGGGGTCATTTAGTGATGGTAAATTAAAATTGTTAGTATATGGTTTTGATGGAAATATGTTAGGACAAAGTGAGATCAGTTTAAATAATAACAGTATCGAGACAACGCATATTGTAATCAATAAAGTTGATCAGGGGTATTTATTACAGGCTGGAAGCGATATTGAAATTTTATTAGATCATCAGCTAAAAGTAATCAAATATCTTGGTAATGGAATGCAGGCAAATAAATTGGCAGATTTAAGTGATGGTATTTTGGTTAGTTATTATCAAAATAATGGAATTCAAATGATTAGAAAATATGGTAATAATGGTCCAAATGATGTTTTAATGGAGTTTAAAGTGCCAACAGCATATCCTAATAATGGTTTTGAAGCGATAAATTATGATAGCAATCAAAATCAGATATTATCACTAGTTAATGAAACAAACTCTAATCAGGTTGTTGCCAGTCATGTGATAATCATGGATTTAAATACCGGAAGTTTAAGTGATCATAAAGTATTACTTGATCAAGGGTATGATGAAAATAATCGTTATTATCAAAATTACTTAACCGGATCATCGATTAAATATTTTAGTGATTTAAATAAAGATAAATCATTAGAAATTTTAGTTGATGATAATTTGATTGACGGTGCAACTAAAGCATATAAAGCTAATTATGATCAAACATTTGAAGGTGCTGGTTTAGTATTAGAAGCTGGTGATGTTAATCAAGATGGTGTGGTTGATTTGGTTAATATTACTGAAAATCAAATGAGTATTTATTATTCCAAGATTGATGGCTATGTAATTAGCTATGAAAAGAGTAATATTGTAAAAAATTATGATAAGAAATTACAAAATAATTTGTATGCCAAAAATCTTGGTGATTTAGATCATGATGGTTTTAATGAGATTGTTATTAATGATTATAATGAACGAAAATGTCAGTATTTCCAGGTATTAAGTGGAAAAGACTTATCAGTCAAATATGGTCTGATGATTGATGGAGTACTTGATTATGGTGAATGTTTTGCCCTGACGAAACAAGACTATAATCAAGATGGTGTTGATGATCTATTATCTTATGATGGTAATGCTACTTATACGATTATTAGTGGTAAAGATGGAAGTGCGATTTTTAATTATGATAGTTATGATTGGGGATATGAGTTTTATTCCGGTGATCCAGTTCCATTAGATTATTTAGTGGAATTTAAGATTGATGAAAGTATTAATAATGTTTTAAGTCTTAATGATTTAGATGGTGATGGAATCAATGAGTATGGATATCTCTATTATCAAGATAGTACTAACCAAACTTTATTAGCAATCATTAGTGGTAAAGATTATCAGGTTTTAAAAGAGGTGGTCTTAGAAAGTGAAAATTATAGTGATAATAATGTGTTAGCTATTGCTGGTACTAATAAAATTGTTTATTTAAAAGATGAATTGGCTCAGATTTATGATTATCAGGAAGAAAAAATTATTGCTGGATTAAAATCTGAAATTAAAAGTGCTAGAAAATTAAATGACCAGCAATTGTTAATAGAAACGAAACAAGAATTAATGACTTTTAATGATCAACGTGATTTTGAATTAGTAGATTTTGATGAAAGTGAAGAATCTAATGGACACTTATTGATCAAATATCAAAGTGATAAAAATGGTATTATGGCTATCTATGATCAAGGAAAACTGGTTAAAGAAACTTCAGCTGATACTATAACGCTTGATTTATTGTCAGGTAATCATAAATTATTATTTTCTTATAATGATGGTCATGGGAAAATTACCAGTTATCAAGCATCAATCGAGGTGTCCAAAAGTCCTTTAGGACGTTATCTAGTTATCACTATAACTTTAGGATTATTAGTTGGAGCTTATGTTCTAGCGATATATCCAAAATATCATTTAAAGAAAAAGGCAGGGAAGGTATATGAAAGACTTAATCGTCACTAAACATATTGATAAAGTTTTTGGTGATTTTAAAGCTGTTGATGATTTATCATTGAGTTTGGAAAGTGGCAAAATTTATGGTATTATCGGCCCTAATGGCGCTGGTAAATCGACAACGATGTCACTTTTAATGGGGTTAATATTTCCAAGCAAAGGTCAAGGAAGTATTAAAGGATATCCGCTTGGTTCTTCAAAAGCCAAGGCCTTGATCGGATATGCACCAGAATTTCCTGATTTCTATCATAATATGACATGTCTAGAGTACTTGGTTTATATGGGACAACTTTCAAATTTATCATATATGCAAGCAATTGAGCGCTCTTTAGTATTGTTACAGGAATTTGGTTTATTAGAATATCAGGATAAAAAAGTAGTAAAATTTTCAACTGGTATGAAAAAGAAAGTAGCATTGATTCAAGCATTATTACATGAACCAGAGATTTTATTATTAGATGAACCAACTGCTAATTTAGATCCAACCAGTCGTCATGAAATTATTAAACTAATCAAAAATTTAGTTAGTCAAAAGCAGATGACCGTTTTAATAAGTTCTCACGTTTTAACGGAATTAGAAACAATTATTGATCATGTCATCATGATTAATCACGGGCATGTTTTAATCAATGAACCACTAGCGGTCGTTTTAAAGCAATTTAATCAGACCAGTATTTTAGTTAGTTGTTTAAATCAAACGGCGTTACAAACATTTTTAAAGCAAAATGATTATCAATTTACTATTGATCATGATATTTTTAGAATTACTACTGCTAATAAAACTAAGTGCAAAAAACAAATAATTAAATTTATTTATGAAAACGATGATGAGCTCTTTTTATTGAAAGAAGATCAAATTACTCTAGATGGCTTATATCAGCAGTTTATGGAGGAGAAAAATGAAGGTCTTAGTTAAAAATACATTTAACCAGATGTTTAAGCTAATTCCAATGATAATAACTAGTATCATAGCTTTATTGTTAGGAATCTTGATGGCTTATGGTTATACCAAGTTAGTTAACCAGAACCTAACTTATGAAAAGATGGTCAGTAACATTGAAATTATTTTTATCATCATTAATTTTGTTTTTCTTACAGGAATGATATTATGGATCATTGTTGCCAGTAGTGCTACCAGTTTATTTGCCAGTGAAATCCATGAAGGAACAATGCGATTGTTACTGGCTAAACAAATATCTCGTTTAGAATTGGTAGCAGGTAAAATTGTGGGAATGTTATTAGGAAGTATGGCATATTTAGGATTGATTTATCTGATTTTTATCTTATCGTTTGTTGTAATTAGTGGCGTTGAAAAAGATATTTTAATATTAGTTTTGAAGTATACAGGTAGTTTTATTATTTTTGGCTTGCTGATGATTTTTATTGTTGGAGGAATTGGTAGTTTTTTATCAAGCTGTTTTAAACGGAAAGTTCCCGCAATCATTATTTTAATAATTTTAATGATGTTAATTTTCTTTATTATTCCAATCGCCAGAATTTTAATCGGGGATATTTATCAAAATTATCATCTTTACTATTTAGATATTAATTATCATCTTGCAAGTATTTACAGTCAATTTATTGATTTACTAGGTGGCATCAATGCCTCACTTGATGAACTTAGTAGTTTAAATTTATTTACTAATTTATTTCCCTATGTAACTCCTGACTATGATCTAACAGCCAGTGTTGTCGATTGTATGAATAAAACAATCAATGGAACAATAATAATGGCAATATATTTATCATTGGCAGCTATATTATATTATTTTAGCTATCGAAGAATATTAAAAATGGATATTTAGGATCAAAGCTTATCTTTGATCCTTTTTATGTGTTATGATAGATAAAAGACAAACTATTAAATGTCAATAAGGAGGCATGAACATGTATTTAGTATTTGATATTGGTGGTACTGCAATCAAGTATTGTTTAATGGATGATAAGGGACAGATTATTGATCAATGGGAGTTTTCATCAAAGGAAATCAACGATTTAGATGGTTTTGTAAAATGTATTCAAGAAATTTATGATAAATATAAACATCAGGTTGTCGGAATTGCTTTTTCATCACCAGGAGTCATTGATGCAAATAATGGGGTGATTGAAGTAATTGTCGCTCATCCATATTTACAAGGAGTTTGTTTGACAGAGGTTGTTTCTAAAGCTTGTGATGGTATTAAAGTAACCGTGGAAAATGATGCTAAATGCGCTGCTTTGGCAGAAACTTGGATTGGAAACGGAAAAGAGTATCAAGATATTATTGTGGTGGTTTTAGGAACGGGAATCGGTGGAGCGATTATTAAAAATAAACAGATTCATCATGGTGGACATTTATTTGCCGGTGAAATTAGTACAGTCATTGTTGATTATGATAAGGCTACTAAACAGTTAGTAACCTGGTCAGATATTGCTTCAACGACGGCCTTATGTAAACGAGTAGCTAAAGCCATTGAGGTTCCTGCAATTAACGGCTATCAGGTTTTTGAATTGGCTAATAATCATGATCAGCGAGTTATCGATATTTTAAAAGATTTTTGTTATGACATAGCTATTCAACTATATAATCTTCAATATATCTATGACCCAGAAGCGATATTAATTGGTGGCGGGATTTCAAAACAACCATTATTAATAACGATGTTACAAGAGGCAATCGATTTGATTAGTCAAACATCTAATCAGCTGGTAATTCCGACTGTTAATACCTGTAAATATTATAACAATGCGAATTTAATTGGAGCTTTATATCATTTTTTGTCACAAAAATAATTTAATTTTTTGCGCAAAAAAAGTATCATCTTTCTTGCAATAGTGTTATAGTATATAGGACGAAAATATTAAATATTCATCGTTCATATATAATCTAATTATATATTTAAAGGAGGATTAATATGATTGTTTGTAAAGTTAAAGACATTGTCATCGGTGAGGGGATGCCAAAGATATGTGTGCCGGTTGTCTTTACTAATCAGCAGGATATTGTTGCAGAATTAATAAGACTTGAAAAAATGGATATAGATTTAATTGAATTACGGATTGATTATTTTAGTGATTTATTAAATGATCAAAAGCTAACGGAGTTGTTTAATAGTATTGCGGCTTTAAATTTAAGCAAGGGAATTATCTTGACTTATCGTAGTGAAAAAGAAGGTGGCCTTGGTAAATTAACGATTCCTGAATATATTGAATTATATAAGTTAGCTTTAAACAGTAACGCTTTTGATATTTATGATGTTGAGTTAACTAGTGGTACTAATGCTATTATTACTTTAACTTCACTGATTCATCAAGCTGAAAAGAAAGTATTGATGTCGGTACATGATTTCAAACGTACCCCTAGTATTGATACAATGATGGAAAAATTTAAATTAATGGATTCATTAGAAGCAGACATTTTTAAATTAGCTGTTATGCCAGAAGATTTTAAAGAAGTATTAGCTTTAATGGAAACAACATTGAAAGCCAATGAACTATATGATCGTCCAATTGTTACGATGTCAATGTCTTCAATGGGAATAGTGACTCGTTTAATGGGAGAACAATTTGGTTCAGCGATTACTTTTGGTAAAGCTCAAGAAGGTTCAGCTCCAGGACAGATTGATGTTCAATCATTAAAACAGGTGTTACAAGTTGTCCATGATAATATTGAAAATTAGTTCTTGTAAGTTACAAGAACTTTTTTGCTATATTTTGACAGTTTTTACATATAATGTATCAGGTGATTAAATGATACTAAATCAAGATGAACTAGAGAAGTTATGTTTATATTTTTATCCATATGTTTTTGATTATAAGGATATTACGTTAAATAATTTAAAAATTAAAATCGGTGATTATTTACATGTAGAAGCCAATTTAAATTATTATAATATTGATACTAAATTAAAGGCGGTTGCTAAAATTGAAGTAGGTGATTTTATCGTAATAAAATTTGATGGAATTATTAAATATGGCTTTATCAATCTGGATTTGAAAAAAGTATTAAGTGAATTAGTTAAAGATAATCCATATTTATTGGTTGCAGATGATCAAATTAGATTTGAAAATGGATTGATTAAAGATATTTTATTAACTGATGGATATTTAAAAATAGAACTAAAATAATCTTTTGATTATTCTAGTTCTATTTTAATTTGATAAATATGACCCCATAAATAGATCTGATAAAGATAGGCTAATAACTGTGGACCGGTCATTAATTGACCAAACCAGGGATATTTAAATGATTTACCACCAGTATTAATCAAATCAAGTAATTTATCATGGTTAAATAATCGTAATAGGATGTTGTCAGGATCTTTAAGGGTCCCTTTTAATAGTTCTACGATTAAATCTCGATAAATAGGGGAATGGGTTTTAGGATAGGGGTTCTTTTTACGTTTATAGATATCTTCCGGTAAAAAATCTTTAAATGCATCGCGCAACAATCCTTTTTCTTGGTCGTGGTGATACATATAATCCCAAGGGACATTATACAAATAGTTGACAAGATTTTTGTTTGCAAAGGGCACTCGAAGTTCAATTGAACTATGCATTGTTTGACTGTCAGACCGGGTCAATAATGTTTGCATAAACCATTCCATATTTAAATAAATCATCTTACGCTTATTGGAATCCATAAAACTATAATCCTGATAATCAATTTCTTGTAATGTTTGATAGTATTTATTTAAAACATATTGTTTAATATCCAGTGCTTGAACTTCATCAGAAAATAAAGCTAAGCGCATATCAAAATCACGAATCCATGGAAATCCTTCAATCTGGTAAAGTTCTTGACGATAAAACCAGGGATAACCGCCAAATATTTCATCGGCACATTCGCCTGAGAGAACGACTTTATGATGATTGGCAATTTCTTTAGAAAAAAGCAAAAAGCTAGAATCAACATCAGCCATTCCCGGTGCATCACGAGCTATCAAAGCTTCTTTTAAAGCCATAACTAAATCTTTTTGTGATAAAGTTACGGTTTGATGTTTAGTATGATAGCGTTGAATCATTTCTTCAATAAAATGATCATCTCGGGTAGTTTGGTATTCATATGGTTTAAAGTATTTATCCTGGTCTTGATAATCAACACTATATGTTGCCAAATTGGAAACATACTGACTAGCTATACCCGTAATAATTGAGGAATCTAAACCACCAGAGAGCATACAGGAAATGGGAACATCACTTAATAATTGCATTTGGATACTATGATTAACTAATGAACGAATTTGATAAACTGTTTCTTCATAACTTTGATGGTGTTTGTTTCGTTGAAGGCTCCAATAGCGAATTATTTCACAATAATTATTAAAAACATTCATATAATGGCCAGGACGCAAACTATAAATGTCTTTATAAATAGTATTACCAGGTGAAACGCTCGGACCTAAACCTAATAATTCTTGTAAGCCTTGTTTATCGACAATTGCTTGATTTAAATATAATAAAATACTTTTAATTTCACTGCTAAAAATAAACAAATCGTCACGATGATAATAATATAATGGTTTGACACCAAGTTGATCACGTGCAATAAATAAATGATCTTGATAACTAATGACAAATGCAAAGATACCATCAAGAAGATTTAAACAGCGTGGCCCATAGGCAATATAGCTTAATAGTAAAACTTCAGTATCACTTTGACTATGAAAATGATAGCCATCATTAATTAATTGCCTTTTTAGATCGTTCATATTGTAGATTTCACCATTATAAACAATCGTATATTCAATGTTGTTAAAGGTATATTTAAATGGCTGCTTACCGCCATTTAAATCAATGATAGATAAACGACAATGACCTAATAAAGTTCGTTTTTGATTTACGATATTATAGTCATCTGGTCCTCGATGTTTTAACAATTCTAACATCTGTTTAAATTTTGGTAATTCAGCAGATAAATCGCGGTTGTAGTTATACATACATAAAATACCACACATAATTTCACCTCAATTATAGTTTATGTTTGATTTGAATTAATATGATTAAAACTGCCGTGAAATTTCACGCTAAATGTGATATATCATTAAAACTCGATCCTGTCTCTAAGTTGGCTGATTATATTGTAATTTGAAATAAAAATAGTTACGATAATTTTGTAAAAAAGGAGACTGAAACAATGGAAAAGAAATACTCAATTACTGTTGCTGGTGGCGGAAGTACATTTACACCAGGTATCGTTTTACTATTATTAGATCATCAAGATCGTTTTCCCATTAGAAAAATTACTTTCTATGATAATAATGCTAGTAGACAAGAAATAGTTGCTAAGGCTTGTGAAATTTTATTAAAAGAAAGAGCCCCTGAAATTGCATTTAACTATACAACTGATCCTGAAACAGCATTTAGCGATGTGGATTTTGTTATGTGTCATATTAGAGTAGGATTATATGCGATGCGGGAAAAAGATGAAAAAATTCCTTTAAAATATGGCGTAGTTGGTCAAGAAACATGTGGGCCTGGAGGTATTGCTTATGGTATGCGCAGTATCGGTGGGGTAATTGAAATTTTAGATTATATGGAAAAATATTCACCGGAAGCCTGGATGTTGAATTATTCAAATCCTGCGGCAATTGTCGCTGAAGCTACTAGAAGATTACGACCAAATTCGAAGATTCTAAATATCTGTGATATGCCAATTGACCTGGAAGAAAAAATGGCAAGCATGGTGGGATTAAAATCACGTAAAGAGATGTCAGTAGGTTACTATGGATTAAACCATTTTGGCTGGTGGCATAAAATTGAAGACAAAGAGGGTAATGATTTAATGCCAGAAATTAAAAAGCATATGGCAGCTAATGGCTTTGCGGATGCTTTGTCTAAAACTAATCAACATGTGGAACCAAGCTGGTTAGAAACTTTTGCCAAGGCTAAAGATGTTTATGCTCTTGATCCGGATACAATTCCCAATACTTATTTAAAATATTATTTATTCCCTGATTATGTGGTTGAACATTCAAATCCTAATTATACAAGAGCTAATGAGGTAATGGATCATCGTGAAAAGATTGTCTTTGGCGCTTGTCGGGATATTATTGAAAAACAAACAGCAGTTGATTGTGGTTTTGAAGCTGACGGGCATGCTGAATATATTGTTGATCTAGCTTGTGCTATTGCTAAAAACACTAAAGAGAAAATGTTGTTAATAGTTCCAAATGAAGGTGCTATTGAAAATTTTGACCGTACTGCGATGGTTGAAATTCCTTGTATCGTTGGTAAAAATGGATATGAAAGAATTGTTCAGGGGGCGATTCCACAATTTCAAAAAGGATTGATGGAACAGCAAGTTTCAGTTGAAAAGTTAACAGTTGAGGCTTGGATCGAAGGAAGTTATCAAAAATTATGGCAGGCGATTACTTTAAGTAAAACGGTACCAAGTGCTAAAGTAGCTAAAGAAATATTGGATGAATTGATTGAAGCTAATAAGGATTATTGGCCTGAATTAAAATAATAATGATTGAAGATAGTCTAGTTGACTATCTTTTATTTTACGCATTAAGTTAAAATTTATTTTTTATTTGTCTAATGTTATAATATTAAAGAAACGGAGCCGATTATGAAATTAGATGAATTAGTAAATAAAAATTATGAAAATCTTAATGAAAATGATCATTATATCTGGCAATATATCACTAATCACCGCCAGGAATGTGAAAATTTGTCAATTGATAAGTTAGCCAAAAAATGCCATGTGTCCCACAGTACAATTTTACGTTTTTCCAAGCGACTGGGGCTAAAAGGATTTGTTGAACTAAAAGTACTATTAAAAATTGATAATCAGCTTCAAGCAACTAAGCTGCAACCAGATAGTGTTTATCGAGAATATAGTAAGGTATTGCAAAATCTACAAAATAATCAATATCTGGAAATAGTACAAAAAATTTATCAAGCTAAAAATCTTTATGTTTATGGAACAGGTGAAATTCAAGAATCAATTGCGCAGCATTTAAAAAGATCTTTTTTACGAGTAGAAAAGTTATTTTTAGATATTGATACAGCGGCGGATCTAGAAGCTTATTTGAGTTTATATGAAACAAATGATGTCTTTTTTGCAATCTCCTATAGTGGTGAAAATAAACGATTGATTGATTATATTTATCGTTTAAAAGCTATGGGCGTGATTATTGTTACAATTGTCGCAAATTTAGATAGCACTTTAGCCCATATTAGTAACTATAGTTTGTTAATTGAAGAAGTAGAATTGACGATACCTGACAATAGTCAAGAAACTTTATTGGGAAGTGGCTTTGTAATGATAGATTTTTTATTTGCTAATTATATTGAATATGTTAAAGGGGTGCAAAGATGATCTTATTAGAAGATTTAGTCAAAGAAAAATATCATGAATTAAATGAAAATGAATTGTATATTTGGCAATATATCTTACATCATAAAAAAGAAACCCAAAAAATGTCGATTCAAGAATTGGCACAACGTTGCAATGTTTCGCGTACAAGTATTTTACGTTTTGCCCAAAAGTTAGGATTAGATGGTTTTAGTGAATTAAAAGTATATTTGAAATTAGAATTAAGTCAGAAATTTTCTTTCGATTCCCGAGAAATTGATGAAGTATATTATTCGTTTAATAGTACGATGAAAATGATGATGGAAAGAGATTTAACTAAAATCTTGGAAATGATCCACCAGGCAAAAAGAATTTTTGTTTATGGAACAGGTATTGTTCAAAAGAATATGGCCCGAGAACTAAGACGGGAGTTTATTTATACTAATAAGGTCTTTCATTTGGTTGGCAGTGGCGATGAAATTGAAGTAACGTTGAAGAATGCAACTTCTAATGATTTATTCATGATTGTTTCCTTGTCTGGTGATAATGAAACAGCAGTGACTTTAGCTAAAACTTTAAATACTTTGAATATCCCTTTAATTGCTATAGCCCGCGATGGCAATACGTTATTATCAAAATACTGTGAAGATATGATTACTTTTCGTTATAAGGAATTTCGTTTAGGAAATCAAAATGCGTTTTTTGGGGGAACGGGACATTTTTTCTTAATTACAGATTTTTTATTTTTACGGTATTTAGAATTTTTACAAGAAAAAGAAAATAATTTAGAGGGTGGGGATGATCTTGAAAATTAAAGCAGCACAAATTGCACGAGATTTAGGGTTATCAAAAGCAACTGTTTCGCTGGCTTTAAATGATAAACCTGGTGTCAGTCAAGAAACGAAAGAATTAATTTTTGATTATATTAAACGAATTGAAAATGGTGAAATTATTAATAGTAATAGTCTAATTAAAATTGTCAATTATTCTAAAAAGACTAATACGCATAGTAATGAAGTTGATCTTTGGAGCGGGGTTTTAAATGCTTTTGCCCTAGAAGCTAAGAAAGATGGCTTTACTTTAGGTATTGATTATATTAATGATGATGATCAAATAAATAAGCTGGTTTTAGAGTGTAATCAGGCTAATGTTGCAGGTGTAATTGTTTTTGCTAATGAACTAGATGAAGATAAGGCAAATCTATTTAAGAAAATAAATAAACCGCTGGTATTTTATGATAATGATTTTAATGATGATCGATATAGTTATGTAATGGTTGATAATTATCGGGGTTTAGAAAAAATAATTTTATTGATTAAAGAAAAAGGCTTTTCAAATATTGCTTATTTAGCTAATAGTGATATGAATTTTAATTTTAATCAAAGACGAATGGCTTTTAATGCTTTATTGCAAAAGTATGATTTAAATGGAAAAATTTTTGTAACTGGTAATGATGTTGCCAGCAGTTATCAGATAATTAAAAGTAATCTTAAAAATTCATTATATCCTCCAGTATTAATTTGTGAAAATTATCAGGTTTCTATTGGGGCGATAAAGGCAATTGAAGAATTAAAATTGATTTTTAAGCAGGATGTAAGTTTGATTGGTATTGATGAAATTCCAGATTATTTTTGTTATGGTAAACATTTGACAGCTTTAAAAATACCTCATGATCAAAGGGCTTATCTGGCAATGACATTATTAAAAAAGGAAATTGAAAAAAAGTCTGAAGATAAATTTCGTATTTATGGAATCTGTAAAATAATCGAAGGTGATACGTTGTAGTAATATTGATATATTACTACTTTTTTTTGTAAATATTTTTATTGAAAGGGTTTACAAACAAATTTAAATAGTTTATTATTTGTTTATAAAAGTTTAAAAAATAAACAAAAATAAACAAAAGGAGAAAGAGATGAAATTAAAAGGATTGAAAAAAATTGGGTTGATTTTATGCCTGCTAACACTAGTAGTTGGATGCTCTTCTAGTGGTGGAGGTGAAAATACAGTTGTGAAGCAAACAAAACAAGAAAAAGCCCGGACAGTAATTACGACCGATGGTGAAGTTGATGATATGAACTCAGTTATTCGTGCGCTATTATATTCAAATGATATGGATATTAGTGGTATTGTTCTAACTAGTTCTATGTATCATTATGCTGGTGATGCAGATAAAGGTATTGAACCATTTAGATGGACGGGTACTGACTGGATTTTTGATTTTTTAGATGATTATGAAGCAGTATATGATAACTTAAAAGCTCATGATGATGAATATCCTGAACCAGATTATTTAAGATCAGTTACTAAAATTGGAAATATTACTAACCAAGGTGAAATGGATGAAGTAACTGAAGGTTCACAGTTTTTAAAAGATTTATTTTTAGATGATGACGAAAGGACATTATACGTTCAAACTTGGGGTGGAACTAATACGACCGCTCGAGCTTTAAAATCAATTGAAGAAGAATATTCTAATAGTGATGAATGGGAAGAAATTCAACAAAAAATCAATGATAAGCTAGTTCTTTATATTATTTTAGATCAAGATGCTAGTTATAATGATTATATTGCTAAAAACTGGCCAGATATTGAAGTAATCAATGATCGTAGTAATTTTTGGCATTTTGCTTATGCCTGGCAAATGCATAGTGATGAATTAAATGAAACATTAAAAGCCAGCTGGTGCTATGAAAACCTTGTAAAAGATAAAGGACCGTTAATGGAAAATTATGCGCTGATGGGTGATGGTAAAATTATCGAGGGTGAAAACTACGAAGAACTTCGTGGAACTCAAGATTATTTAGCTAATAATCCTAACTATCAACAATACGATTTTATTTCTGAAGGAGACTCACCATCATTTTTATATTTGATTGATACAGGGCTACGTAGTTTAGAAAATCCAAGCTATGGTGGCTGGGGAGGTCGTTTTGGTGAAGACGGTATTAATTCAGTCTTAGATTTTAATCCTTATTCTAACGAATATGAAGCGCAATATAGTTTAAGTCGCTGGTTTACTGATCTTCAAAACGATTTTGCTGCAAGAGTAGATTGGTGTTTAACTGCTGATGAATCAGCTGTAAATCATGCTCCTAGTGTTAGCGTTGAAGAAGGAATTGATATTGAAGCTAGTGCTGGTGAAGAAGTAACTTTAACAGCAGTTGGTCAAGATCAAGACGATGATAACTTAACATATCGCTGGTGGCGTTATTTTGAAGCTGATACTTATCAAGATAGTAAAATCACCACTGAAGAGGCGGTTCAAGATCTAGGTGGAATGCAAATTGATATTACTCGTCAATTAGGTGTCGATGAAAAAACGGATACAATTAAAATTACTAATGCTAATGCAGCTAAGATGACATTTACAGTTCCTGAAGATGCTAAAAGTGGTGATACAATTCATATGATCGTTGAGGTTCAAGACGATGGGGCTTATCAGTTAAAACATTATCAAAGAGTTATTATTACAGTAAAATAAAAAGATAACTGCCGTGAATTTTCACGACAGTTATTTTCTATTCTTGGTTTTCAGTTTTGTCATCAACTACAAGTTCTTTTAATGAGCTAGCTAAACCAGCCAATCCTTGAATTTCGCTAGGAATAATAATCTTAGTGGCATTTCCTTTAGCTAATTCTTCTAATGCTTTAAATCCTTGTAAAGTTACATAAGCATTTTCAGGTTTTGCATCATTGATATAACGAATCCCTTTTGCTTGAGCTTCATATACTAATCGTAAAGCTTCAGCTTCACCTTCAGCAATAGCAATTTTTGCTTCTTTATCCGCAGTAGCTCTTAAGATCATTGCTTCTTTATCACCTTCGGCATTTAAGATGGCTGCAGTCTTTTTACCTTCGGCTTGTAAGATAGCTTCACGTCTTTCACGTTCTGCCCGCATTTGTTTTTCCATTGCTTCTTGAATATCTCGTGGTGGAATGATGTTTTTAACTTCAACACGATGAACTTTGATTCCCCATGGATCAGTTGCATCATCTAGAATACTGCGCATTCTCGAATTGATGATGTCTCTTGATGTCAGTGTTTCATCTAATTCTAAATCACCGATGATATTTCTTAATGTAGTTGCAGTTAAATTTTCAATTGCATTAATAGGACGATCAACACCATAAGTAAATAACTTAGGATCAGTGATCTGATAGTAAACAACAGTATCAATTTGCATAGTAACGTTGTCTTTAGTGATAACTGGTTGTGGTGCGAAATCTACAACATGCTCTTTAAGTGAAACTTTATTAACCACGCGATCAAAAAATGGAATTAAAATGTGCAAACCAACATTACAAGTACGGTTATAAGCACCAATTCTTTCAACAACATAAGCTTTAGATTGTGGTACGATTCTAATTGTTGTTGCAATAATAATGATAACCAGAATTGTGAAAATTCCCCATAATACATATACAAATAAATTATCCATAATTATCTCCCTTGCTCTATTCTTCTAATTTTCTAACAACCAGGTGGGCTCCTTCAATAGCCATAATTTCACAATACTCACCTTTATTAATTACCGTATTATCCAGACTAGTTGCAGCCCAAGAAGTAGACATTACTTGTACTTCTCCTTTGTTGTCGGCGGTAATCGTCTTAGTTACCAGTCCATGTTTCCCGATTACTCGATCAACATTAGTTTTTTCGATGTTAGTCCGTAAGTATTTTTTGGCAGTTGGTCTAACAACAATAATAGTTACTAAAGTAACCAGGACAAATAGGACAATTTGGATAGTTTGACTGGCGCTTAGTAGACAAGCAATAAGCGCTACGATTCCACCAGCTGCAAACCATACGCTAACTAGATCAGCTGTAATGATTTCAACTATCGAGGCGATTATTGTAATTGCTAACCAGATAGGTATCATAAAATCCCCCTCCTTTTAGAGATTGACTAATAGAATTTGATGAACAACATCAAATTTAGCACCAAATTTAACACATTTGTTGTTTTCTAAATCAAAGTTGTATTCTGTAGCTAGTTCACTAATAAAATTTTTGTTGGAAATCCTGCCATAACTTTTTCCAATTGAGATTCGATGTAATTGATCTTCAGGGTAAATATGCTCGTTTAATTCTTTTTTTCCAACGGGCTTAATACCTAAAACTTTATTTTTTCGATCAATTCCTAATAAAACGTAATCGACATCTTCAAAATGACGACAAGCGGCTTTATTTAGGGTGATATTGGTACTATAAATTGTTATAGTTTTTTTTGCGATATCGTTAGTTGACCATTCAAATTCCATAAGTATCATCCTTTCTATAATTATTATATTATAAATATTATTTTTATTCAATATGATTATAAAACAAAAATAATAATATATATTTTTATACTATATCATATCTCTTTAAGCATCTAAATAAAAATGCTTGAAAGAATAGGTCGGTATTTTAATTAAAACAAGCCAATAATAAAGAAAGCGCTTTACATATTTTATAGATAGGTATATAATTTATTTATACCAATAAATTGGAGGGATAAAATGAAAAGGACATTGAAAGTCATCTTGATGGCACTGGTAGTCATTTCCTCAACTATTAGTGTCAAAAACGTATCGGCAACTTCCAGTCGGGTTCAGTCAATGTTAGAAAACATGACCAAGACTGAAAAAGTGGCCCAAATGATTCAGGCAGATACCCGCTGGATTACTCCTGAAGAAGTTGCTGAGTATAAGATAGGTTCAATTTTAAGTGGTGGTGGTGCGGCTCCTAGCACTGGCAATACTTTAGAAAATTGGGCTGATTCTTTAAATAGCTACCAAAAAGCTGTGATTGATAGTGGTGGGGTTCCCTTATTATATGGAATTGATGCCGTTCATGGTAACAATAACCTTTATGGAGCAACTATATATCCGCACAATATTGGTTTAGCAGCTGCCAATGATGCTACTTTAGTTGAAGATATTGGTGTGGCTACTACTAGTGAAGTGCAAGCTATGGGGGCTAACTGGGTATTTACCCCAACTTTAGGTATTCCTCATAATGAACGCTGGGGACGTACTTATGAAACATTTGGTGATGATGTTGACCGCGTAACTAGTCTGGGAAGTGCTTATATTCGTGGAATTGAACAAGGCGGTAATGTCATTGCTTCAGCTAAACATTTTTTAGCTGAAGGGTTAGCAACTAATGGTACTAATCAGGGAAACATCGAATTATCTGATGAAGATTATCAGGCATTGATCAATGCTGATATGTCTAATCCGTTAGTTAAAGAAGTTTTAACACCTTACAAAAAAGCAATTGAGCAAGGTGTTGATTCAATTATGATTACTTATAACAGTATTAATGGTAAAAAATGCCATGGTAATAAAGATGTTGTAACAACATTATTGAAAGAAAATTTAGGTTTTGATGGTATTGTTGTTAGTGATTATAATGGTTTAGATCAAATTGAAAATGCATCAAGCTATAAAGATAAAGCGGTTGCCTGCATCAATGCTGGAGTTGATGTTTTGATGGTTGCTGAAGCTGATGGTAATACACCACGGTGGAAAAATCTTTATAATGCTTTAGTTGAAGCGGTTAATGAAAATTTAATTTCTGAAGATCGTTTAAATGATGCAGTAACTAGAGTCTTAACGGTCAAAGAAAAATTAGGTCTTTTAGATGATTATTCAAAGGCCTTTGCTAATAGTGATGAACAAGCTTTATTTGGTGGTGAGGAACATCGTAATTTAGCGCGACAAGCTGTTAGTCAATCTTTAGTCTTATTGAAAAATGATGAAGTAAGCGAAGGGCAAACGATTATGCAGGCACTAGGTGAAATGGATAATATCATGGTAGCTGGTAGTGCTGGTGATGATATTGGAAAACAATGTGGTGGTTGGACAATTACTTGGCAAGGAGCAACCGGTAATACAACCGAAGGAACGACGATTTTTAGTGGCATCAAAGCGGCGATGGAAGCTAAAGGTGGGATTGCTAATTATAGTGCTAATGGAGTCTTTACCGATTCTAATCAAGATATTGATGCAGCAATTGTGGTAGTTGGTGAAGATCCATATGCTGAAAGCAGCGGTGATCGTAGCGCTGGTGAATTGAAATTACCGGCAAATGATATTAATACAATTAATAATATCAAAAATGCGCATCCAGATTTACCAATCATTTTAGTATTAGTAACAGGACGGCCAATTGCAATTGCTGATTATGTTGGAGACAGTCAAGTTAAAGGAATTGTCAATGCCTGGTTACCTGGAAGTGAAGGGGCTGGAGTCAGTGATGTTTTAATTGGTGATAAAGACTTTACTGGTTCTAACCCAATTACTTGGACATGGTATCCTCAAGATATCGAAAATAAATATCGTGATGAAAGCACAGTATTATATCCAGTTGGTTATAAATTAACTAAAGATCAAAAAACTGGTGATCAAACAGTTCCAAATGATCCAGCAACAGTTGATTTAAAAGCCACTAATGGTAAATTAGAAGCAGAAGCTTTCAAAGATAAACATGCAAGTATCGTGTTAGAAAACAATGGTACTTCAGTTGGATATCTTCAAGATGGTCGCTATTTAACTTATAAGATCAATGTACCAGAAAAAGCAGCATATAAACTAACTGTTAATGCCGCTAGAGAATATAGTGATACTATTGATGGTGCTTTTGAATTATATTTAGATAATGAATTAGTGCTTGCTAGAGACAGTACTAAGATCGTTACTACTGGTTCATGGACTAACTTTAATGAACAAGTAATGAATGCCAACGTGAGTTTAAAAGATGGAGTTCATGAATTGAAATTTGTTGCTCGTGCTAAAGATTTCAATATCGATTATTTCTTATTTGAAAAAGCTGGTGATTATGTAGGACCAGTTGTCCCAGAAGAAGTAACTAATGTTGGAACGGGAGCTTTATTAAAAGAAGATGCTATTCAAGTAACGATGTCTTCATCAGAAAACTCACAAGATATGTCTTGGTATAAAGGTGAATATGAGATTTCTAATAAAAACGCTACAAAAGATGCCCTAGATTTAAGAGCGGCTGACGATTCTATGCAAACAACAATTGTTGTAAATGATCAAAAACAGTATCAAACAGCACTAGGAATGGGTACTTCTTTAGAAGAATCAACAATTCATAATTTATTGAAAATGGATAAAGAAAATCGTGAAGCGTTCTTAAGACGTTTGATTGATCCGGTAAATGGTATGGGAATGACGTTGATTAGAATTACAATTGGTACTTCTGATTTTACCGCTCAAGATTTCTATACATATTATGATGGTACTGGTAAAGAATTAAATGGTCAGCCAGACTGGTATAACACTACTGGTAAAGGATTCAGTATTCAAAAAGATATTGATTATGGTGTGATTCAAGTAATTAACGAATTACAGGAAATTGCCAAAGAAATTGGTGTAGCTGATGATTTGAAATTCTTTGCTTCATCATGGACACCACCAGGATGGATGAAAATCCCAACATCAAGTAGTAATTCATATGCAAATAATGAATTATTATTAAAAGGTGGGCAATTAAATGATGATCATATTAATGATTTAGCTAAATATTATGTTCGTTATATTGAAGAATATAAAAAACAAGGAATTAATATTTATGCAATGACTTTGCAAAATGAGCCAATGCTGGAAATTGATTATCCAAGTTGTGCAATGACCGGAGCTCAAGAAGCGAAGATTGCTAAAGCAGTTAAACAAGAATTAGCTAAAAGTGAAGTGTTAACTGACGAAGAAAAAGATGTAAAATTATGGGCTTTTGATCACAACTTTAATGGTGCTGATTCATTCATGAAGAGTTTCTTTGATGAAGCTGGAGATGAATTAAATATTGATGGTATTGCTTTCCATCCTTATGGTGGTAATGCTTCGACAATGGGAGCTTACTATGAAAAATATAAAGATCAATTATCAATGAACTTAACAGAAAGATCTGTTTGGGGAACTAGTGGTGCTAATGATATTATTACTTGGTTAAGAAATGGTTCTGAAAGTTATAATAGCTGGGTAACAATGCTTGATAGTAATATTGCTACACATCATTGGGTTGGTACTCCTGATCCAACATTATTTGTTCAAGATGCCAATAATCCTCAAAGATACTGGGCAACACCAGAAGTTTATATCATGTCACAATTTACTAAATATGTTCGTCCAGGATTTGTACGAATTGATACTAATAATGGTTCAAGTTCATCGGTAACTAATGTGGCATTTAAAAATCCAGAAACTGGTGAAATTGTCATGATCGTTACTAACTGTAGTGGTAAAGATCAAAAATTCAAAGTTATGATGAATGGAACCCAGTTCAATGCTGTTTTACCAGCTGGTAATGTAGCTACATATATCTGGAATAGCGCTGATGCAGTCGTTGGGGGTACTGAAGTTCCCGGAACTTTAACACCAGGTAGTGCGGTAAGTACTAATGGAGTAACTGTTAAAGATGATGGTAGTGGATTTGGTAATATTGAAGATGGAGCTTCAATTGATTATTTGATCAATGTTAAAGAAGCCGGTATCTATGATGTAACAATTCCTCATGCTATTGGACCAACTGATGAAGCAACTGTTACAAGCAATAGTGGTAACAAGGAAATTATCTTAAAAAATGGTGATACTGTTATAGGAAAAACAGTTACTAAACGTTTTGATACATGGAGCAAAGATTGGGAAGCTTGGGGTACTACTAGAAATGTCAAAGTTCAAGTTAAACTGGAAGCTGGTTTACAAAGAATGAGCTTAGTGCTTTCTAGTGGTGATATTGATATTGGTGCTTTAACGATCACTAAAGCTCGTGATCAATTAAATCTTCCAGGCTATGTCGATGCATTAGAATATAGTTATGGTGAAAATATTATTGTTGAAGATGGAAATATTGGATTCTTTGATGATAACGATAAAGTAGAATATACAGTTAATGTCCAAAAAGATGGATCATTTGAAATGAAATTAAATTATGCTAAAGATGAAGGTAATGCTAACTTTGATATTTATGTTGATGATATACAAGTTGGCGAAGCTACATTTGCGGCAACAGGTGACTTTAGTAAATATGAAATTGGTAAAGTTAAACTTGATTTAACTAAGGGAAGTCATCAAATTGCATTCGTCCCTAAAAACAACGGTGGTTTCAATTTGAAATCATTAACTTGTGGAGCTTATATCAAAGCTACAAGTGATCAGTTATTAGAAGGTGATTTAGATGGTCAAGAAATTACAGTTAAGTTGACTGATGGTAAGTTTGTTGCTGATTTATCAAAAGATAACTGGAAATTAGCTAATTTACCAGCTGGTATTGATTATACAGTAACCAGAAAGAGTGATGATGAAGCTATTATTACTTTAAAAGGACAAGAAACTGTAGATTATGATCAAAACTTGAGAGTAGATGTGGAAATTGATGCTAAAGAAATAGCTGATAATGATTATATCTTAAGTGATAGTGTTGTTATTGAAGCGGTTAATGATGATGAATCATTAGGTAAGATTGATGATGTGGCATTTGATCAAGATAGCTTTGATATTACTATTGATGGTGGTAAATTCAATCAAGATTTAAGTGTTGCTGATTTAGCGTTAAGTGATGAAATCGCTGAATATTTAACTATTAGTGATGTTTTAGTTAGTGATGATGCTAGTAAGGCAACAATTAGTTTTAAACGTAATGCTACTAATTATGAAGATGTTGCTGGTTCCATTACAGTCAAAGCTAGTGGTTATAGTGATGATACTAAAGATTTAATAGCTAATCTAAAATTAATCAAAACCGATGCAATGCCAGAAGCAATTGTCATTGGTGATAGCGTAGTATCATTGTCAGAAACTGATGCTTATCGTAAAAAGGGTACTTTAGTCAATGGTAATAAAGGTGATTATGTTGATTTCTATTTAGGAATTCAAACTGAAGGAAATTATCTAATCAGTTATCGAGTTAAAGATAGTGAAGCTGTTAATAATGCTTTAAAATTAAGTGGTGGTTTAGGATTAGCAACCGATAATATTGGCAGTGTTTCTTTTGGAAAATTCTGGGGAAATAGCCAAGGATATGTTCAAATGTTGAACTTAAAAGCTGGTGATCAAACCTTAAGATTTGAAGTTAATAACGCTGGTTTTGAATTGACAGATCTAAAGATTGAAAAACTTACTACAGCTAATCAAGTCAGTGGTGTTGTTGGTGATAAAACAACGATTACTGTAGATTCTGTTGTCGATGGTTCTAAAGATATCGGATGGGCTTTAGAAGGAAATGATGTTAAAAATGTTGGTTTTGGAGCAGCTGGAGCTTATCAAGATTATTATTTAGATGTTCAAAAATCCGGAACATATGCTGTTAAAGTTAATTACAGTCATGACTGTGGTGGTGATACTAAAGCGGTTATTATGAATGTTGATAATAATCAAACAAATACTTTAGGTGAAATTGTACTTAAAAATACTGGTGGCTGGTCTTCATGGAAAGACAGTGATACAGTTGAAATTCACTTAAATGCTGGAAAACAATTTATCCGAATTTATGATGATTTAGATGGTTTCAATTATCGTAATTTTGAACTTACATGTTTAAGTATTGATGAAACAACGATAGATAAATCTGCTTTAGTTGAAGTGGTAGATTATGCGACAACTATTACTGATCAACAACTTGAAAATGTGATTCCAAGTGCAGTAATGGAATTTAAAGCCGCATTACAAGAAGCAAAAGATGTTTTAGCTAATCAAGAAGCCAGCCAAGATCAAGTCGATCTGGCAACAGCTAGATTAAATAAAGCTTTAACCGGACTTGATCAAATCAAAGGTGATAAAACCGCTTTACAAGCTTTAGTTGCCGATTTATCACAATTAACTGGTGAAAACTATAGTGAAGCAAGTTATCAGATCTTTAAAGAAGCATTACAAAAAGCTAATGATGTTTTAGCTGATGAAAATGCGCAAACTGTAGCTATTGAAAATGCTTATGATCAATTATTGGCAGCATTTGATGGATTGCAGTTAATCGTTGATAAATCTTCATTACAAACATTAGTTGATACAGTAAGTGGTTTAAATCAAGATAGTTATACTGAAAAATCTTGGCAAGAACTAATGAGTCAATTAGAAAATGCTCAAGCTGTTTTAGTAAATGAAAAAGCTAGTCAAGATGATATTAATGAAGCTTATGGTCAATTATTAACGGCTTATCAGAATTTAGAGCTAAAAGCTAATAAAGAAGCATTAAAAGAATTAGTTGATAAAGCTGGTTTATTACAAAAAGATCGTTATACTGAAAAATCTTGGCAAAACTTTGATCGAGCATTACAAGAAGCAAAGGCTGTTTTAGCTAATGAGGATGCTAGTGATGCTATGATTCAGGCAGCTATCAAAGATTTGCAAGCAGCTATTGATGATCTGGAAACAGTTAAAGTTGCTGATTTAGTTACAGGTAATAGTAGTACTACTACAACTAGTAAAACTGGTGATGATGTAGAAATTATTTTACCAGCAGCAACAATGGCAGCAGCCATGGCTTTGTATCTGTCTTTAAGAAAAAGAAGACAACATTAATTAATAATTAAAGCGATATAGAATGACTATATCGCTTTTAATTTAGGCTTTTACATCTAATAGTGATTAGGGTATAATGACTATGAGGTGTGATATGAAAAAGTTAATAAAATTATTACTGGTTTTTGTTCTTGGCTTTTGTTTAATTGGCTGTAAAGAAGAAAAACATGAGTACAGTGAAACTTATACTTTGTATTATTTTTATTTAGAAGGATGCCCTAATTGTGAGCATTTTACTGAAAATGGATTACCTAAAGTTGAAGAAGAATTTGGCAATCATATGCAAATTATTGAATATGATATGGATAATCGTGAAACGATTAATGAAGTTAAAGCTGCATATGATGCTATTGTAAATAACATTATTGATTTTGATCAGGATGATTATGGGTTTGGACCATTTTTGGTGTTAGATGGTTATTATGCTCAATTAGGAGTCAGTGATGTTGATAAATATGTTGATAACCTAATTGCTGCGGTTACTGGTGAAGATTTGACAGAACCTGGTGAAAATGAAACATATTATTATTTTAATGATGGTAAAGTGCAACCATAGATAAGGAGGAAAAAAGATGGCAACACCACATAATCAGGCTAATCCTGGTGAAATCGCAAAAACGGTTTTAATGCCCGGAGATCCTTTGCGCGCTAAATTTTTAGCCCAGACTTATTTAGAAGATGTTAAAGAATTTAATACTGTTAGAAATATGCTAGGGTATACTGGAACTTACCATGGTAAAGAAGTTTCTATTATGGGTTCGGGAATGGGAATGCCTTCAATTGGCATTTATTGTCATGAGTTATTTAGCCAATATGGAGTTGAAAAGATCATTCGTATTGGTTCTTGTGGCTCTTTAAAAGAAGAAATAAAATTAAGAGATATAATTATTGTTCAAGGAGCTTGTACCGATTCTAATTTTGCTCATCAATATGAATTACCGGGTACATATAGTGCTATTTCTAGTTTTGAATTATTGGAACAGGCAGTAAATGAAGCTCGAAAAAGAGAGATAAAGGCTTTTGTCGGGAATGTTATTTCTTCTGATATCTTTTATCATGCTGATAAAGATAGTAGTGCTAAATGGGCTAAAATGGGTTGTTTAGGAGTGGAAATGGAATCATATGCTTTATTTGCCACTGCTGCTTATTTTAATAAACAAGCTTTAACTTTATTAACTGTTTCGGATTCTGCGGTAAGTAATGAAGAAACTACGGCTAAGGAAAGAGAACAGACTTTTACAGCCATGATGGAAATAGCTTTGGAGATCGCTTGATGAAACAGAAATTTGCTTTTTTTGATTTTGATGATACGATCATTCATGGTGATTCTGGACAGGCATTGTTGAAATACTATTTAAAAAAACATCCCTTATCATCATGGCGGTTATTAAAAGTTGTTATTTTATTTGGTTTGTATTTATTGAAAATGGTTCCTTTTCAAAAAGCCAAAAGTGCCTGGCTTTTTCCAATGGACAAATTAACGGAAACAGAGTTAAAGGAATTTTATCAAACATGTATTGTTCCTAAATATTATCCTAATGTCGTGGCTGAATTAAAAGCTAAAAAGGAAGCTGGTTATTTAGTTTATATTTGCTCAGCATCAATTGAGGGGTATTTACGATATTGTGATTTACCAGTTGATGAAATTTTAGGAACGAAGACTAAAATTATTGATGGTAAGTATACTAGTATGATGATTGGTAAGAATTGTAAAGATCAAGAAAAAGTTAATCGTTTAAATGCTATTATTACTAAAAATGGCTATGAAATTGATTATGACAACTCTTATGCTTATTCGGATTCTTTGCATGATATTCCAATGTTAAAGATGGTCAAAAATCGAATTAGAATTAATAAAAAAAATGGAGAAATGACTCCATTTGTGTTTGAGGAGTAAATATGCTCCTCTTTTTATTTAGTATCTAAATCAGTAAATAAAAGCATGATATTAATGATTCCGGCAATACCAACCAAAATATAGATCAGCATTGATAAAAAGCTATCAACACCAAAAATAGTATCAACGAGATTAAAATTAAATAAACCAATTAACCCCCAGTTGATAGCACCTATAATTGTCAATATTAACGAAATTTTTTGTAATATATTCATTATCTACATCCTCCTTATTAAATTCTATCCACTAAAAAGATCTTTATACATATTATTGCAATTTTTACATATTTTATTAGTGGAGGTGTGAATTTGAAAAAAATTTATATTGGCATTGGTGTGATTGTAGTAGTTCTAGTGGCAACATTGATCTTCTTTAAATTTAAAGATAGTTCGCTTGATAAAACAATTGAAAAGGTTAAAGCATATGATCAATATACTCTTTCTTGTAATATGGAAATGGTTGAAAACGATGAACTTAAAAGTTATCTAGTCAACGTCAGTTATTTAAATAGTGATAATCAAGAATTTTATAAAGTAGAATTATATGATAAGTCTTTAAATCAATCACAAATAATTATTAAAAATGCTGATGGTGTCTTTGTTTTGACCCCGACATTGAATCAAATATTTAAATTCCAAAGCGAGTGGCCTAATAATTCACCCAAGCCATATATTTATCAATCATTACTTGAATTATTAGAAAATGGTGAGGTAGAAAAAATCAAAGATGGATATCAGGTCTTGGCAGATGTTACTTATCCTAATGATAGTCGAATCGTTAAACAGGAGATGATTTTTAATAAAGATTTAGCACCACAGCAAGTGACCGTATTGGATAGTGAAGATAGCGAAATAATAACTGCTGAATTTACTGAATTTAAAGTTGATACTAGTTTAGAAGCCGATGATTTTAATGAAAAATCAGTGCTTGAATCATCAGCAACTGAATATTCAAGTGCCAGCAGTGAATTACCATTGTATCCAATAGCTTTGATGGGTAGTACATTAGATAGTGAACAAGTTTCAACGATTGAAGGGATGACCAATCATATTTTGAAATTCACGGGAGAAAAGAATTTTACAGTAATTGAAACTCCAATTGAAGCAAATGATGAAATAGTAGTTGAAACGATTGAAGGGGAGCCAATTGATTTAGTTGATGGAGTTGCTTTTTATAATGAGGGACAGTTAATGATGATGAAATCTGGGGTTTTATGTACTATCTACTCTAATGATCTTAATAAAGATGAAATGGTTAGTGTAATTACTAGTATGCAAACTTCCAGTTTGAAATAGGGGCCTAGGCCTCTAATACATATAAAAGAATAAAGTTGGTTTTAGGTTATGGGAATATAGTCGCCAAAAATGAATTTTTGTGATATACTTATCGCCATAGAAGCATAAAAAGCAACTGATAGTCTGATAATTATTGTAGTGGCTAATAGTTATTTTTACTTTATAATTGCTTTTATTAAATAGGGTAACAACTGCCCGAATAAACGCCTGGGGAGATAGTAGGGATACGAGGTCGATGAAACAGGAAACCGATAATGGTAGTTCAAATATTATTTAGATTTAATGGGCGGAGGAAATATAAATGAGTTTGTATCGTGATACATATGCACAAATTAATTTGAGAAATCTAAAGGAAAATATTGAAACGACATATAAAAAATTTAAGCGACCATTAATGGCGGTTATTAAAGCTGATGCTTATGGTCATGGATATCAAGAAGTAGCTAGTTATATTAAGGATATTGATTATATTGAAATGTTTGCCGTGGCTACTTTATATGAAGCAATTGAATTAAGAGAGCTGGGAATTGAAAAAGGGATCTTAGTTTTAGGGGCGGTTCCAACAACAAAAGAAGAAATTGATTTAGCGATTAAATATGATATATCTTTGACGATGATTTCGTTAGAATATTTGCATCATCTAACTTCATTAATTGATGACAAGCCTTTAAAAGTTCATATTAAATTAGATACTGGTATGCATCGAATTGGGCTAACTTCTAGACAAGAATTAGAGGAATTAATGAATACTGTCGATCGTAATAAATTTATATTAGATGGTATTTTCACTCATTATGCAACTGCTGATGGTGATGATGTGGCTTTTAATCAACAACGAGAATTATTTTATCAAATGATTGATGGCTATCAATTTAAATATGTTCATTGTTGTAATAGTGCTGCAATGACTTATCATCATGATACTGGTTCTAATTTGGGAAGAATTGGAATCGTTATGTATGGAATTGATCCAGCTGGTAATGAAACCGACGAATTTAAACAGGTGATGTCTTTATTTTCCAAGGTATCAATGGTTAAACAAATTAATCAAGGTGAGCGAGTTGGCTATGGGTTAACCTATCAGGCCAAGGAAAATGAATATATTGCGACAATTCCGATTGGTTATGCTGATGGACTGATTCGTAAAAATCAAGGACGTAAAGTTTATATTAATGGAAATTATTACCAGATTGTAGGTCGCGTATGTATGGATCAAATGATGGTAAAAGTAGACGAGACAGTTAAAGCTGGTGATCAAGTAGAAATTTTTGGTGATCATATTTCATTGGCCAGTATGGCTAAAGATTTGGAAACAATCCCATATGAGATTACTTGTTTAATTTCTAAAAGAGTTGAGCGGGTTTATATAAAATAAAATTAGCAATATTTGTGGCTTTGATCAAGGAGGTCAAAAATGGACAAAATACCAGATCCAAATACCATTTTTCCTAATGAATATAAAACTTCATGTTTTATTAAAAATGTGATTACAGCGCCAAATATCATCATTGGTGATTATACCTACTATGATGATGAAATAGCACCAACTGAGTTTGAAAAGAATAATGTTTTATTTAATTATTCAGAATTTGGTGATAAGCTGATTATTGGAAAATTCTGTCAAATAGCTTCAGGAACTAAATTTATCGTGGGTCCGGCCAATCACCGTCTTGATAGCATTACAACTTACCCGTTTAATGTTTTTGGTGGTCTTTGGCAAGAAAATACACCAGAGCATATGAGTCAATTACCGTTTAAAGGAGATATTGTAATAGGCAATGATGTCTGGATTGGACGAGAGAGTGTCATTATGCCAGGAGTGAAAATTGGTGATGGTGCAATTATTGCGGCTTATTCAATTGTTACTAAAGATGTTGAGCCATATAGTGTTGTAGGTGGTAATCCAGCTAAGTTTATTAAAAAGCGGTTTAATGACGAGTTAATTGATTTATTATTGCAGTTTAAATGGTGGGATTTAAAACCTGATGAATTAGTTAATATCTTGCCATTATTGTGTGATTTTGATTTAGAGCGGGTTACTAAACAGATCAAAGAATTAATGAAGTAAAGCAAAAAAGATTGTTACAATGAAAATAATTGCAACAATCTTTTTATTATTCATACATTTGTGTTAAACGATAATAAGTAATGGCACCAGTACGACTAGTTTTAACTTCGCCATCTTCATAAACGATTGTTTGAGGAACGGTCGAATTAGTAATTCCCAAATCTTCTTCTAGCCAATTAGCATAATCATCATCATCAGATACATCAACGTAATACAATTTTTCACCACGATGGTTTTCAACAAATTGAGTCATCGTTGCTTGATATGATTGGGTAGTTGTATCATCATCGTTACCAATAACAACGACAAAACTGTCATCGGCTTCGACTTTATCAACTAGTTTATCTTGAGAAATAGTTGTATATTCTACATAAACAATCTTACGGTAAACAATTAGTCCAATAAAAACCACCAATATTATCCCAAAGATACTAATTTCTTTCCATAATTTTTTAATTTTATCCATGATAAGCCTCCATAAAATACTATTATATAATATCAAAAAAATAGGCTAAACACAATATTAAATAAATAAGGGATATGTAAACATATCCCTAAATTGATTATTTATGTTTTAAAGCATAATTCCAAGTGTCACGACACATATCTTCAATTCCTTTAGTAGCTACCCAATCAAGTTCTTTTTTAGCTCTTGATGGATCAGCGTAACAAGTAGCAATATCACCAGGTCGCCGATCTTTGATTTCGTATTTAACTTTTACGTTATTAACACGTTCAAAAGTTTTAACCAAGTCTAAAACACTATATCCAGTACCAGTTCCTAGGTTACAAATATGAACCCCAGGTTCGCTGTAATGTTCAATTGCTTTGACATGTCCTTTAGCTAAATCAACGACATGAATATAATCACGAACACCAGTACCATCCGGTGTATCATAATCATTACCAAAGACACCTAAGCATTCTAGCTCACCAGTTGCTACTTTCATGATATATGGCATTAAATTATTAGGAATTCCTTTAGGATCTTCACCTAATAAACCTGATTCATGTGCGCCAATAGGATTAAAATATCTTAATAAAGAAACTGACATCCAAGGACAAGCATGTTGTACATCAGTTAGAATTCTTTCCATCATTGCTTTACTAGTACCATAAGGATTAGTAGTATCACCAAGTTTACAATCTTCAGTAATTGGAACTACTTCTGGATCACCGTAAACTGTAGCGCTTGATGAAAAGACGATTTGTTTAACATGATATTTTTTCATCATCTTACTAATAATTAATGTTGTCATTAAATTATTAGTATAATATTCAATTGGCTTTTCTACAGATTCACCAACTGCTTTAAAAGCAGCACAATGAATAATAGCATCAATTTCATTTTCTTTGAAGACAGCTTCAGTTTTTGCTTCATCTAAAACATTAAATTCATAGAATTTAACAGCTTTACCGGTAATTTCTTTAATATTATCTAATACTTCTGGTTTAGAGTTGGAAAAATCATCAATTACAATAACTCCATAACCAGCTTCTAATAATTCAACACAGATGTGACTGCCGATATAACCAGCACCACCAGTAACTAAAACATTCATAATTAACCCCCATTTCGCTATCTATAATAGCATTTTTGATTTACGATTAAAAGTTTTATTTTACAACTTCACGAACGACAGCATCACTTGCAAACTCATAATCTAAAAATTCCATTTCAAAAACACCTTGTCCTTGAGTAATAGAACGTAAATCAACAGCATAATTCATTACTTCACGCATTGGTGCTTCGGCAACGATTTTAATCAATCCATCATCTAAAACATCGCTTCCAATTACTCGTGCTCGCTTAGTGTTAAAATTACTCATAATATCACCAGTATAGGCTTCATCAACAATAACTTTCATTTTCATGTATGGTTCTAATAAAGCAGGACTAGCTTTAGGAATAGCTTCTTTAAAACACATCATAGTGGCTGTTTTAAAGGCCATTTCAGATGAATCGACGGTGTGATAAGATCCATCAACTAATGTAGCTTTGATTCCTAAAACCGGATAACCAGCTAAGACACCGCTTTTAACACTTTCAATCAAGCCTTTTTCAACTGCTGGGAAATAAGATTTAGGAACAGCACCACCAAATACTTTTTCTTCAAAAACATATGATTCATCATAATTGTGAGTTGGTTCAAAAGTAATTTCAACTTCACCGAATTGTCCATGACCACCAGATTGTTTTTTGTATCTAGTTCTTTGGGTAACAGATTTTTTGATTGTTTCACGATATGGAATCTTGATATCTTCTAAAGTTGCATCCACTTTGAATTTTGTTTTTAATTTGTTTAAAAGGGTATCAAGATGAATATCACCAATACCATAGATACATTGTTGTTTAGTTTCACTATTTGATGTGAATTTTAATGTTAGATCTTCTTCCAATAATTTGCTGATAGCATTGGCTATCTTTTCTTCATTACTTTTTCCTACTGGTACCAGGGCTTTTCCATAATATGGAGTAGAAAACTTAATTTCAGGAACAATTATTTGATATCCAGCAATACATAAAGTATCATTAGTTTTTGAATAAGATAATTTAGTTAATGCTCCAATATCACCAGCATGTAAGCAATCAACAGGAACTAATTCTTTACCAACAGGCTGATATAATTTAGTAATTTTTTCCACTTCTTTTTGTTTAACATTATATAGCTGACTGCCACTATAAACAGTACCAGTTACTACTTTAAATAATGATGTACGACCAACAAATGGATCAGCTACAGTTTTGAAGATGAAAATACTTGCAGGTAAGCTTTCATCATAGCCAATAATTTCTTCTTCGTTTTTATCAATATTATTAACAATTATAGAGTTGCTCATATCACCAGCAGCGCTAAAGAAAGCAACCATGGAATTTAAGATAATTTGAATTCCGATTTGATCAGTACCACAAAGTACAGGAATGATATTTTTGTTTACAACTCCTTGACGTAAAGCTAAAGAAATTTCTTCTTTAGTAAAAGGTTCTTCATTAATGTATTTTTCTAGCAGTTCATCACTAGTATTAGCTACGGCTTCATCGATCATTTCTTTAATTGGCATAACTTCATCCATTAATTCTTCAGGAATATCAGCTTTATAAGTATGATCGCCATCAAAAAGTCTACCTTCCATCTTAGCAACATTGACATAACCAATCATCTTATTGTCTTCCATGATTGGGACTTGGATAGGGGCAATAACTTTACCATATGTGTCTTTTAACTGCTGTAGTTTTGTTGGATAATCGCTATTAGGGTTATCTAAACCGTTGATATATATTATTTTGGCTTTGTCTTTAGCTTTATACATTGCTTGTTTAGTACCAGCGCTAATTCCAGCTGTAGCTGGATCAATGATCAAAGCTGATTCACAAACACTTAAGGCTGCTTCACATTCACCGACAAAATCAAATGTCCCAGGAACATCAATTAAATTGATTTTACAATTATTCCATTCAACTGGAATTACAGATAAGTTGACTGATGATTTACGATTGATTTCTTCATCGCTGTAGTCACTTAACGTATTTCCTTCATTGATGTTTCCAGTTCGATTAATCAAACCGCTTCGATAAGCCATCGCTTCGACAATAGTGGTTTTTCCACAACCAGAATGTCCTAATACGGCAACATTACCGATTTCGTTTGCATGATAAGTTCTCATAAAATACCACCTTTCTAAATTAAAATGAACTTCTTATATTTATTTTATCATATAGTCAGTTAAAAACACTAGAACATAATCAAGAATTTAGTTTATTTTGGAAATTAAAATTATTGATTGAGGAAAATGGGCATTTTATTTTGAAAGGTTAGATTGATTTTCGATAAAATTTAAAAAAAATCAAAAAAATGACAAAAAGGTATTGACCAAATTAAAAATTACTGGTATATTTATGAGGTACCGTTCGAGGAGGCTTAGCTCAGTTGGGAGAGCATCTGCCTTACAAGCAGAGGGTCAGCGGTTCGAGCCCGTTAGCCTCCACCATTATTTGCCGACTTAGCTCAATTGGTAGAGCAACTGACTTGTAATCAGTAGGTTGTGGGTTCAATTCCTATAGTCGGCACCATTTTTTTGACCCCTTAGCTCAGATGGTAGAGCATTTGACTTTTAATCAAAGGGTCGGGCGTTCGAATCGCCCAGGGGTCACCACTTATGCAGGTGTAGTTCAATGGTAGAACTTCAGCCTTCCAAGCTGACTACGTGAGTTCGATTCTCATCACCTGCTCCATTAAAAAAATAAAGCCTTTTAAAGGCTTTTTTTGTATCTTGGAATGAAAAGTTACTTTTTACTTTTAAAAATGCGATTTGTTTGGTAAAATGATAAATGGCTTTTTATGCCTGTATCATTTCATTCTTAATAAGGGAGGTAATTTGAAATCCATGGCAAAACAGGATATGATCGAACTTGATGGTATCGTACAAGACACATTACCCAATGCAGCTTTTAAAGTTAAATTGGAAAACGGGCACGAAATCTTAGCTCACGTTTCTGGTAAAATCCGTATGCATCACATTCGCATTTTACCAGGTGATCGTGTAACCGTTGAAATTTCACCGTATGATTTAACACGTGGGCGTATTACATTCAGAAGAAAATAGGAGGACTATTAAAATGAAAGTAAGACCATCTGTAAAACCAATCTGTGACAAGTGTCGCGTAATCCGACGCAAGGGGCGCATCATGGTAATCTGTGAGAACCCAAAACACAAACAGAGACAAGGAAACTAAGTAAAGTA